>JAAXVQ010000005.1 GCA_013335425.1 Candidatus Firestoneibacteriota bacterium
TCCAACGGAAGCATTGCCTTGCCCGAAGCAGGGTTTAAAAGCATTTTTTTATTTAGAACAGCCTCAATATGTGCAAGTCCGATCGTCCGGATTTTTTCAGGCACTATATAAACATCCTCGCTCACAAAAGGTGAGTATCCCGCCGCCATAGCCAAACGCGCATCCGGCAAACGCGTGATTTGAGATAAATAAAGCACCCTGACAGGACCCTGATCGGTTTCAACCACATTGTCCCATTCAATGCGATAAAGAATTAAAAAGCGCATATTGGGCGTTGCGATATCCCGATATAAAACATGTCCCAAAGGGATTAACAGCTGACGATTAACACGGTCGACAAGCCAATCCAAATCATCTTCACTCAAGTGTTCCGTTTTTTGTTCCTGCACCACCCATGATTCCCACAAGCCGATTTTCGGATCATCCAAGCCTTCTTTAATTGTCTCTTTCAAACTCATGCTAAATCGAGCGAGGAGCCGTTCCCTTTTTTTGTTCACTGCCGAAAAGCTTTCACGTATTCCCAAGAAACGTTTGATCCGGCTGGTCCATACCGCCACGTTTGCAGCCCACAACCCGCCCATGGTCATGGCCGGAAGTTCCAGGGCCCAGGTCCATTGCGCGTAAGTTTCTTTCTGCATCCATTGCCATTTTTCAACTAGGAGATATTTCAACCAAGGCATCTGCCCGCCGGCATTTGCGGTTTCGCTTTCGGTTTGAGCATCGAGTTTGGAACGCCAATATTTATTGAATTTTTCCAAAGTGAATTCTTCACGAATGCGTTGCAGAAACCAATCAGCCGTTTCTTTGTCGGTCAGGTTGACGATGGATACCGTGTGCGTGCCGAAAATTTCCCAATCGTCTTTACCCGACCATCCGCGGGCGGCTTTCATGCGTAAATTTTCAACCGCTTTCTCTTTATCGTCCGTCAATTCGCCCAGGTCAAACAACCGTACATCCGGTCCGTTTTTAGAAAATTTAATGCCCCAGTTGACCGGAGCCGAAAAGGTCGTATCATAAATGCCCCAAGCCCAAAGTTCTTCCTGAGTTCTCCTCAAAACTTGATTCAGTATCGTCCGAACGCCTTCACGGTCTCCCTTTTGATGCATTTCCTGTAAAGCGTTCCCCAAAACCCGATCCGCTTTTTCCTGGTAGTATAAAACATCCACCTGACGCGATTGAACCCGGCCGTCCTGGGCTTTCACCCGCAAGGCGACATTGTTCAACGTTTTTAGGCCCCAGACCCCTTTGGAATTCTTCAGATATTTTTCAAAAAAATCAATACCGGTCTTTTTTCCCGCATGCACACGTTCGACCCACTCTTTAAATTCATTGTCCGGCATATTGGTAAAACCCCATTGCCGAAAAACTTCCGCCGTGGCTTCTCGACTTTTGGGGATCTTGATCATCACAGGCAATTTTTCAGCGGTTAAAACCTCAAACTGGGCGCTAAGCGTTTCATTTTGAAGAATAGTGTTTCTCAGTATTTCCCGGAGTTTATTTTCATCGGCCATTGTCCCTGCGTCGGGAAAATCAACCGTAGTTGCCTTAATACCCAAACTTCCAGCAGGGCGCTTGTCGAGTCCGACAAGTGTCTGGTTTGGTTCTCCAGTTTTTCCCGTACGTGGTGAAGACAGCCCCTTGCCGACGCCGCCGGCAACTTCTCCGTCTCCAGCCTTATTTGCTGTAACAAAATAATTCATGGCGGATTTTTTCAAAGGCGGAAAAATCCAATTGATCAAGAATCCCGGAAAGCGCTCCTGCAGGCCGTACGCCGACCTCGGCCAAAGCCTGATAAAAATATAAACCATGACGGGCGTCAGCCAAGATAGCCAGTAATTCAAGCCCAATGTTTGAAAGAGTTTAAACCCGGCGGCCTTAAGCCCATTTTCCAAACGGTCGGCGGTCATAAAATTTTCCCTGCCGAATTCATCGCCTTGGTGGTGGGCCCCCCACGGGTCCCAATAACGGATTCCCGCTTTCCAGTCAAAAAACCTCTTCATCAAACCTGCAAAATTCCAGGAATAATTGGGCGTGCTTATAACGGCATAACCGCCCGGTTTTAAAACGCGAAAAATTTCGCGCATAGCCTGTTCGGGATCGCCGACATGTTCCAGCATTTCCGTACAAATCACCAAATCAAAGGTACCCGTTCCCCAAGCTAATGCTTGCGCATCAGCTTGAATGAATTCGACTTGATTTTCCCAAATCTCCGAGTTTTCCGGTCTGGATTCAGTCAAGCTGTTCGGCCCTTCAATAAGTTCATCACGAAAGCCTTGCCGTTTCAGATCCTCTTTTCGGGATTGAATTTCAATTTTAGAGTTTAAAGTTTTGGAAATTTCCAGAATTTCAGAATTATAATCGGAAGCCACGATATGAGCGGCCGGGTATTGGTTAAGAATAGTTTTTATATTATATCCCAACCCGCTGCCCAAATCCAAAACCCGCAAGGGTCGGTCAGTCGAAAACGGCAATTGTTCGAATATTTTCCGAAGCGCCGGTTGGTTGTAACCTGCGGAAATGGAGGCGCCGGGATTTACGATTTTGTTGTAAAAAGAGTCCTGGCTTTTTTGAGGTGCCGAAGGTGAATTCGGCCCCGCGCGCCTTCCCAAGGCGACCTTCAGCCAATTGAGCGTTCCCGAAACGGTTGAATTTTCAAGGCTTGGCGTCTTGGCCCCCAAATTAAAAAAGCGGGACATCCAACGCACGATGACAACGCCGGCAACCGAGATAGCACCCAGTACCAGCAGCCCTGAAACCAACAAGCGAATCTCAAGTGACGGTTGATCGGGTAACCGTGGCGTAAGTTGCTGGGCGAGCTGGGAAAACCAGTAGCCCGCGGTTTCCAGTCCCAAACCTACCGACGCCAACTCGTTCAGGTTATTGAGGCCGAAGGCTTGGTTGTCCTCCAAAGGCGCCTTGATATTAAAAGTGATTTTTGACATTTCAATGTTGAATTTCCCTTGCCCCTCTTTTCCTTCCTTCAGCACCAACGGCATTCCGAAATAAAGTTCGACATAGCTGTTATCTCTCTCTTTCATTTCCACAATTTTATAAACTGCAGGATCAAATCCTTCAGTTCCTATAAAAGCATCTTCATCATCCACTTTTTCAAAACAAACTTTAATTTTTTCGCCCTGCCCTTTGGACGAAGAAGGCGGCAATTTAATCCACACATTGGGTTTCACCCCGTCTTGTTCCGGGGAAAAGCCGTAGCGGTGAATGAGCATATTCAGCATCAACAAATTGCTGACATGGGGATAGACTCTTCTAATATTGGAAAAACGGTAAAAAAACAAATTCAGCATGAATTGCATTAATCCGTTGCCGCGGATTTTTTTTCCGAGCCATATACCCTTTAACGCCGGTGGTTCTTCCTGACGGTCCCCGTCTTGGTAATAAATGAAACAATCCGGGATTTTTTGATGCGTCTGGCGGCGACCCGCCTCATCCAGTTCATCCAAGGAAATATAAACCTGCCTGCCAAAAGGAACAGACAAAACGTCCCGGTGATAGGCAAAATTATAAACCTGGTTATCGGCAACAAAAGTCACCCGTTGACCATCAACTTGAATGATTTGCCTGGTTCCCTTTTCAGATAAAGTACCGCTTAACCTTTCAGTTTTTTCCCGTTTGGACGCCTCGGCTTGAGCCGCCACTTCTGCAGCTTTGAGTGCTGCACCATGAGCGCCGTTGGCATCGGCAGCCAACTTGATCTGCAACTGCGGTAATTCGAGTTCCTGAGCGAACTGATCCACCCAAGCTTGAAGCTTCTGCCGGCGAATCTCTCCCGTTTGGCCGCTCATGGTGCCGCCGCCAAAAACAAATCGTGTTTCCCCCGTTAGCCTATGCAGCAGAATCACGTGTTGGGCTTCCCGCTTTTCAATTTCTTCCCACACTGCAAATGCCCTATCCTGCAAACTTTTGTTCTGCAACTTTCGATTCCCGGTTACAGGATCAATTCCTGCGGCAGCCCAGCCGATATGCTTGACTTCGACATGCACAATGCCTAAGCGATGCAGGGTTTCGATTAAACCGCGTTCTTCCGCCAGCCTGAGAATGCCCCGGATGCTTCCGCCCAGATCCTCAAAAGAGCCCTGTGGAGAATCAGGGGATGTAGAGGCCGCTTGTTCGCCGATGTTCCACCGATGGTGCCCGCCTTCATTGGCCCCATCCACATCATGCCCGTTCCGGATCAAACGCACACCGATCCCCGACCCCTCAATCATGGCCACGGCATTTTTAAACCCCGCTTCATGAGCCAACGACAGCGCCCAACCGGTCATGTCCGTACCAAAGCTCAAAGTCGTCTTTTGCCCGAATAATGTACGCAACGCGGGAATAAATTTATTGGCCTCACTGAAGTCATGTTCTCCGTACTTGAAGCCCCGCGACAAATTGCCCAGGCTGGCCATGCGGTCTCTGGCATAGTCAGGCGCTCCCGGCAGATTGATAAAGACGCCGTCCAAAGTTCCATATTTTTTCTCAACTTCCACTTTGACCACATCCACATAGTTCACCAGCCGTTCTCGGAACATCTCGCCTGAACCACCGGCATCCAAGTGTTCATACGGGTAGGCGTACCGGTAACGCAAACTTTGATCCGCTTGCCGCAGGACGTCTTCTTCTGACCCGGCCGAAGGGAACAGCTCATCGGTCACATCTTTCCCATGATATAAAACGCAAACTTTAAAACCTTGCCCCCCAACATCCACCCCAAGGGTCAACCGGTTTTGCTCCGGCGACTCTTCAGCTAATACCGGCATTTTTTTCGGAGTGATCTCCAAATCAGCGGGTTTGACCAGGACCTTGATCGGATTGCCGGTGTTGGCTTTACTTAGCAAAGGCATTCCCACATGTTCAAAATAGCTTTGAATCTCCGTGGCAATGGCTTGGGTTTCCGAAGAATTCACCGCCCCGTTTTCCGATGCTTCAACATAAAGTCGCCCAGTTGGACCGTTTCCCAAAGCCAAGGCCTGAGCGTAAATCATCGCCACGTAACGGCGATAAATTGCTGTTTTAATCTGATCATTCTTCAGAACGGCTGGGCTGGGTATCGCCACCTGCACGGAATTTCCGTTTTCCGCCAACAAGGTCACCTGCAGCGATTTGCCGCCTGCGCGGACCGCGGAATGAATCGCCCGCTCGGCGTCGATGAAGGAAACATCTTTAGTTTCCGCTTGAGTAAACACCTCCAACCCATAATCCCGAGATCCGGGGTTCAGGTCCGGATTTTTGTGAGCTCGACCCTTACCCGCCCAAAGCGTCATGGCCGGCACGGCACTAAAGAAAGGCGGCCCCAGCAACCCTTTACTGATCAATATCGAAACCACGGAACCTGTCAAGATTGCCAACGCAACCGTGGCCGATGCCAGGATTATCTGTGCCCGGGGTGATTGCAGGGCCGCCCCCGCGGTTGCAAACCAATTCCGTACAAGGTTCCAATAATTGTTTTTCGGAGGTTTGTTGAAGTCCCGCACCAACTCCGCGTGCCAGGGAACAATCACGCTCTCAGGGCTGCCGGCCTCGCCGACTTTCATGAGCACAGTGCCGGACTCAAGATTTTCTTCCCGGCTGACCGTCAACGCCAAATCCTGATTTTTTCTCAAATTCAAACGCACGAGCGCTTTGTCGCCCTCGTCGCTTATTTGCATCGACTTCAATGTGACGCCCAAATACTTTAACGACGCAAACGCTTTCCGTATGTCCGCTTGCGTGATTTTCCCAGTTTGCAGGTTCACCGCGCCCAGCGCCAAGTCCAGCTCTTGGGCAAAGGTCTTCACCCACGGTTCCTGAGCATTCATTTCGGCCTGGGTCAAAGCCCGGTCCAGTACTAAATTGTCCTGCGGAGTGTTGACCGGCAGAGACAATATGTTCTGATTCTCAGCCAAAAGTTTTTCCAGCGGCGTTTTTCGGTTCCGCAACAGCGAGTAGTACGGGTTCACCACGTCTTCATGCGTGAGGCGCGGTTGCACGGAAATATAAGTGATGTTGCGCGCCCGCAATCCCGCCAGCACGCCCTCGGTATGAAAACCGCCGGTCACCAAAACGGCCATATCGGTCCCGGCATCGCGCATGCGGTTCACGGTGTTTTCCACAAAAATCCCGCTGCGCGCGTCCGCCAGTTCATAGAAGCGTTTTACTTTCGCCACGTACTCGTCAAGGCCACGGGTCTCCGCTTCAATGTCCCCGCCGTCCTCGCGGCTGATATACTCCGCGAAGTGCGCACCTGCAAACGCCGCCGTGTTCTGCCGGTACTCCTTCAATTCCGCGGGTGTTACGGAAATGTTGAGCATGCGCTCCAAAATATCCAACCGCCGTTCCAAGGCGTCCAGTTCCCTCTGCGCCCGGCTGGTGTACAACCCCGTCCGGATCTCCGCATCCAACTGCTCCAGCTCCAGGGTCAATGCCGTACTGTCGACTTCGCCGAACCCTTTATCGCCTTGTCCCACATAGCGACGGAGATTGAGGTACCGGCCCGTATCCGCCCCGTGCTTGCGCCCCAACTGATATAGCTTCACGGCATATTTCAACAGGGGCATATCCCCGTCACGGCTCGCCTGCTTGGCCTGATCCAACTCCTGCAAGGCCGGTGTATAAACTTTGGGTTTGAGCTCATTGAGCGCATCCCTTAGGTCATAGACCATACCCTGGCTCTCGTCGTTGAGAAATTCGGCGACGACCCGGCGGCTTTCCGCATATGCGCCCGCATCCTCGACGCCGGCCAATCTAACCGCGACTTTCCCTGTGGCCGCGTAATATTCCGCGCCCGAAAGTTTTCCCTGTTTGATGAAATATTGCCCCGCCACCCGGCGGGCGCGTTCCGGTGCTTCGCGCAATTGCATTACGTTGATGGGCAAGGAAGCGCCTTCCACCGCCACCAATTTCAGCCCCTGCTCCCGCGTCAATTTTTCCAGTAAGCGGGCAATCTCCCCCTGCACTTCCGCATTGCAGTGTAAATCCTGTATGTGAATCACCAATCGTCCGCTGCCTTGGTAGGCGGATTGCACCTGCCCCAATTCCCGCGGAATCTCAATGCTTTGATGGTTGAACAGCACAGCTCCGGTCGGTATGGGATACGTACCGCCTTCAAATGCCCAGGAAATGCCCGGAAAAATAAAAGCCATGGCCACCAAAATCGCAATGGCTTTGGCCAAAAATCGGCAGCCTGAATGTCGGCTGAATTGAATAAAGCTCAAATTCCGTGGAAATATTGACATCAAGGGATCCTTTGCTCAAAGGATGAATTTAAAAATGATTACGACATCTAAAATATATCATATAAATATCCAATTTCAAAATTCAGCAGTTCATTTTTTATTAATTTAAAATCATTAAATAACCGCAGTGTCACTTCGAAACACTCCTAGGTGTTATTAAACATGCGGAAACTTTCAGATGATTGCAGAAAGCATTTGAAACCTCCGGGAAAAAACGTGTATGATGCACGTTCTTGCAATATTCCCCGGTTATGGGGATTCCCCAAAGGAGCATTCCGCATTATGGCTCTCTCCGTAGGTATTGTCGGTTTACCCAATGTGGGCAAGTCCACTTTTTTCAATGCCATCACCAATTCCCAGGCCGAGGCGCAAAACTATCCCTTCTGTACCATTGAACCCAACACCGGCATAGTGCCTCTGCCCGACCCGCGCCTGGACGCGCTGGCCAAACTGTCCCGCTCGGAAAAAATCGTTGCCGCCCCCATCAGCTTCGTGGACATTGCCGGTTTGGTCAAAGGCGCTTCCCAGGGCGAAGGTTTGGGCAATAAATTTTTATCCCACATCCGCGACGTCTCGGCCATCGCCCATGTGGTCCGCTGTTTTGAAGATCCCAACATCGTGCATGTGAGCGGAAAAATCGACCCGCTGGACGATATTGACGTAATCAACACTGAGTTGATTTTGGCGGATTTGGAGTTGGCGGACAAATTGCTGGCCGGACTGGAAAAAAACGCACGCAAAGGCGATGCCGAAGCCAAAGAAAAGTTCGACCTGCTCACCCGGATCCGGGAATTGCTGGTGACCAACCGTCCGGCGCGGCAAGTCGAAAGTTCGGACCCTGAAAAAGTTTGGCTAAAATCCTTCAATTTCCTGACAGCCAAAAAAGTCATCTATGTGGCCAACATCAGCGAGGCCATGCTGGGGCAGGACAGCCCGGCCGTGGCCATAGTGCAAAAATTTGCCGCCGCGCAGGGGGATGCGTTCGAACTCATCTGCGCTAAAATCGAGGAAGAAATCTCCAAGCTCGACGCCGCGGAAAAAGCGGAGTATTTGAAGGCGCTTAACATTGCCGAATCGGGACTCGATGTGGTGGCCAAGAAATGTTTTACCCTGCTGGGTTTGCAGACTTATCTGACCACCGGTCCCAAGGAAACGCGCGCTTGGACCATCCGCCGCGGAGATACGGCACCCCAGGCCGCAGGAGTCATACACACGGATTTCGAACGCGGCTTTATCCGCGCCAACATAGTATCTTACGAAGATTTCGTGCGCCTGGGCGGGGTAAAAGAAGCCCGTGACCAGGGATTGTTGCGGCAGGAAGGGCGCGACTATGTGATGCAGGACGGCGACGTCGTCGAATTTTTATTTAACGTCTAACTTCCCGAATCAGCCGAGACCCTGCTCCGGTTGGACGGACTTCAAAAGACCCAAGGTTTGAAGTTCCTGCGTCAATTTCCGGCGATCAAACGGTTTAACGAGGTACGCGTCGCACTGGGACCTGAACGCCGGAATGACGTTGCGGGAATCGCTAAGGGCCGTGGTCATGATGACTTTGGTCCCTTCCAGTCCCAGGATGCCTTGCTCACTTTCCAACCGTCGGATTTCCTTGAGTACGCTCTGGCCGTCCATTTCCGGCAGACGAATGTCCAAACAAACGACGTCAAACCGTTGTTTTTCCTCGAGGGACTTCCGAAAAGCTTCCAAGGCCGCGGTTCCGGTGACCGCCACTTCACAAGGACCGTAATTGGTCATAAAACGCTGCAGTACCCTTCCCGACGTCAAATCGTCTTCTACGACAAGTGTGCGCATGTTGCTGCTCCTTTCTCTTGGGACTTCTGTATTTTTTCGGTTTCGTGAATGAATTCCCGGAACCGTTCGAACTGTGCATTCAACTCCGGCAACCAACGGTCTATGCTCGGCCAATCTTCCTGGCCACCCGCCGTTTCCAAGCGATAAGCGCTTGCCTGCAACTCCGCGGCTCCGGCGTTTCCCGAAGCTCCTTTGAGCGTATGGGCCTGATCCCGGAACGCTTCCGCCTCCCGTTTGGCGGCCAATTCCCGGAGGCGTTGCAGTTGCCGCGGTGCGTCATCCAGATAGATTCCCACGATCTCAAGCAGCAAATCTTCGTCTCCGCCCAGGCGTTCCAGCAGCATAGACCTTTGAAAATGCGTTTCCACGCCGACCGGGGTCTCGGAGCTGGACCAAAACTGTGAGAAAGCCGCTCCGGAAATGCGGCGATCTATGGCTTCCGCCATTTCCCAAAGTTTGAGCGGTTTGGAAATATAATCATCCATGCCTGCCGCCAGGCATTTTTCCCGGTCCTTCTTCATCGCGTGGGCGGTCATGGCTATAATGGGTATGCCGTGATTTTTAACTTTCGACTGTTTATCGCGGATACTCGCCGTAGCCTGCAAACCGTCAAGCACCGGCATCTGAACATCCATAAACACCAGGTCGAACATTTGTTTTTCCAAAATCAGCAACGCCTCTTGACCGTTGACGGCCACGTGTGATTCGTGCCCCAATTTGCGCAACATCAGACGGGCGACGTTTTGGTTGACCCGGTTGTCTTCCACCACCAAAATGTTCAGTTTTTTAACTGCGCCGGCCGCCAGCGTAGGGGCACTTTGCCCCCCACCCGCCGCCGGGCGCTTGGGAAGCCCCACACCGCAGGTCCTGGCCAAGCACTCTTGGAGCAGCGTCTGTTCCACCGGTTTTTCCAACCAAGCCGCAAAACCGCCGGCCGTCATTTCGTTTTCCGGAGGAAGCGGCTCGCGCGACATATATATTAATTTAGGAGCGCCAAACCATGGACGGCGCGTAAAACGCCGGCACCAAACCCGATCCCTTTTTCGCGCCCGACTCAAGTCGCAAAAGACGACTTGAAAAGGATCACCTACGGTGTTCGCCTCCTGCAATAAGCGGGCCGCCGCTTCCAGATTGCCTGCAGTTGCATAACGGCAATGCCAGCCGCGCAACCAGGATCCCAAGGCCAGGCGTTCCACATTGTTTTCATCCACCACCAACATTCGTCTGCGCCGAATTTCCTCAGGAAGCGCCGCCAACATGGAACCAGGGTTGAACCTTTTTTGCAAAACTACGGTAAACCAAAAATCCGAGCCCTTTCCCACCGTACTCTTGACCCCGAGCTGACCTCCCATAAGTTCCACCAAAAACTTGGAAATCGCCAAACCCAATCCGGTTCCGCCGTATTTTCGGGTGGTGGAAGCATCCGCCTGGGTAAACGGTTGAAAAATCTGAGAAATTTTTTCATCGGGGATGCCGATACCCGTGTCAGAGATGATAAAACGCAGCGTGGCGCAAATTTCGTTTTCTTTTTCCAAGGAAACTGTAACGCCGACTTTGCCCTCCTGGGTGAATTTAATGGCATTGGCCACCAAATTTACAATTACCTGCGAAAGACGTCCGGGATCCCCAAAAAGCAATATGGGAACTTGCGGTTCAATTTCACAGACATATTCCAAACCTTTTTCCTGGGCTTTAAAGGCCAGAAAACGGTTCCTACTCCCCAGCAGGCTGTTGAGATCAAAATCCACTTGATCCAGTTCCACTTTTCCGGCTTCAATTTTAGAGAAATCCAGGATATCATTGATGATGATCAGCAAAGCGTCCGCACAGTTGCGGATGGTTTCAGCATATTCCCTTTGTTCAACACTTAATTCAGTATCCAACAAAAAGCCCGACATGCCCACAATACCGTTTAAAGGTGTACGAATTTCGTGGCTCATGTTCGCCAAAAATTCGCTCTTGGTTTCATTGGCGATTTTGGCTTCCCGCGCCAGCCGCAGGGCGTCGTCCGCCATCTTCCTTTGAATGATCCCCACGGCAACTTGACCTACGTTGACCAAGAACGCAACTTCATTGATGTCGGGGTTATGTCCCGCTTTGAGCCTCAGCGTCATGACCCCCATGAGCTTTTGTTCGGAAGTCAACAGCGGGATGCAATAATGCCCGTGCGGCTGCAGATTTTCGCCTGGATTTTCGTGCCGATCATCCCCGGCGGCCGATACCACCGGTTTGCGTTCCTGAGCGGCCCGTCCGCAAAGACACTGCCCAAAACGGATGCGGGCGCATTGTTTGCGTAAAGCCGCATCCATATTCACTTGAGCAAACAAAGTCAACGTTTCATCAATCGGGCCCGTTAAAAATATGGCCGCATAGCCTTCCAGCTCCAGCCAAGGAACGGTCAGCAGACGCTGCAGCACGGTTTCAAACAAATCCTCCAACGTGCTTTTTTCCAAGGATAAACCGAGCATCTCTTTGATGACGGCCTGGGCTTGATAATCGCGTACATGGCGGAATTGTTCTTCCTGAAAACGGCTGATGTCGAGAACAATCCCCACCAGATCTTCCCTGTTTTCCGGGAGCGTGCGGACCAATCCGCCGCGGCACATTACCCAGCGCCAGTTTCCGTCCGCGGTTTTTACGCGGCCTTTAAGTTCGAAAGTTTCCTGCCGGCGATCTTCCATTGCTTGCATAGCTTCGATAAACTCAGGAAGATCTTCGGGGTGAAGCAATTGGCGCCAAAAGGAATGAGCTCGTCCCGCAAATTCGCCGGGTTGATAGCCCAGCATCTCATAACAGGAATCGCTGAAATATTCCCGCCGGGTTTTCAAGTTCCAATCCCAACAACCGAAATTGGCTGTTTTCATTAAAACGCGGCGGTGATTTTCCGATTCACAGATAGCGTCGATCCGGGTTGCGGAATCACCCGGCAACAAGGCATCACCGGAACCGAAATCCGCCTTTCCGCCAAAAATTTCCGACATGGAGCACCTAACCCTGATTTGATCGGTCGGCTTTTAAAAAACCTCGCGGCCTTTGCAAACGGACAAAAGGAATACGTCCATCCGATTTCCGCCGCTTTAAATCCGGCCGGCTTCATGGCTTTTATCCCGCAGAGACCCAAAAAATATTCAACAGCCTCTTTACTGTGTCATGGATATTTTCGGCACCCATAGCACAAATCTTGATGCAGTTTAAAAAATCAATTCAGCGGGGTGGTGAACCGAGGCGTGAATTTCAGGCAGGTGTGGCGTTCCACAGAAGTTCCGACATGGACATCTTTCGGCGGATGATTTCCAGTAGGTTGGCGCTGTCCACGCCGGAAATTTTTAGGCGACGGAGGATCGGCATGATCTTGTCCCATTCTTCCGGATGCGGCACATCCAAACTGTGCGCTAAAACATCGCCCGCGACGACGGCATCCAGGAGGACCCCGCCTTCCATGTCATGGCGATGATGATTTTCAATGGCTCCGGCCATTTCTTCCGAAAATTTCCAATGCCGTACGATGGCCCCGCCGATTTCCGCGTGATCAGTCTGCAGAAACGTCCGTTCGGCCTCCACCCCGCTGACATTTTTTTCGTCGACGATTTCCCTGATCATTTCCTGGAGATTATCGTATCCCAAACGGCGGCATAAGATAAGTTTGCCCACATCATGAATCAACGCCGCGGTGAACCCTAACCCGGGGATGCGCACCGGCGAGATCTCGCTCAAACCTTCTACGGCAAGGGCCGAAGCCACCGAGTGACGCCAGAGTTCATTCTCGCCGTAATCCGTCTGCGACAACGAGGGAGAAAAAGAAGCTACCAGGTGTTGCCCCACCGCCAATTTTAAAATATTGGCAGTTCCCAGGCGAACCACCGCGTCCCGAACCGTGTCGATGCGGGTTTCAGGTCCGGAAAACGCCGAGTTCGCCCAGCGCAGGATGTCCACGGTCAAAGCCTGGTCCAATTCAATCACGCGCGTAAATTGTTGAATGGTCGAACCCGGATCGGAGACCATTTCCGCCATGCGGACGCTGGAAATAGGCATGGGCATCAAGCTGGTAATTTCGTTCAAATCAAACAACGCCGGCATGGTTACTCCGTTTCACTTTTAAAACGTCCTGCTTAGCCTGAATGTCCGGCAAAAGCACACCTCACCCCGGCGCAAACGCCGGTGCGTTTTGCTTTTCCGCCTGATTAATTCGGGGTGCGATAAAGCTTAGAACCCCAGCCCTTATGATTGTTGCTGAGGCAATGTCCTGAAATAGTCTCGGCAAGAAACGGCTTTAAATTTACCCGACTCTAAGAATAACCCGTTTGGGGAACCTAAATTTCAATTTGACCGGAATCCCCAATAAATTCAAGCTATTATAAAAACCGCTTGTTTCCCTGCAAAAAGCGTATCATAATCTTTGTCCGAACACAGGCATCGGCTTTTGGAGGTTGGTCAGTGGCAAGTTTTAGTTGGAACCCTTTCAAATCGTCCCTTCAATTGCGGATTTTACTTTTGACCATTTTGGTTTCCACGGCCGTCGTGTGGATCTCGGATAAATTTTCCACCTTAAGTTCGGTCAAAGCCCTGGAGGATGAGATCGGTTCCCGAACCACCATGGCGGCGCAGCGGCTCGCCGCAGATTTGCACCACGCCGCGCTGGAGGATATCGACTATTTGTTCCGCCGTTCATTGAACAAAATCCGCGAGCTGGTCCCCAACATTACCCGGGTTGACGTGTATGTCAAGGACGGCGAGCAGCTCAAACTCCTGACCACAAATTCCATCGCCGATGAACGCGCACCGGAAGATTTCGAACTGACGGCCTTAAAAAGCGGCATACCCGACACTTATATTATTGAGGAGGACGAGGGCCAAAACCGCATTGTGGCCGTCAAACCGGTGCATTTGCTCAACGGTAAACCCGGCTTTGTCACGGTCATCAGCTCCCTCAAGCCCGTCAATGACTTGCTGGTGATTCACTCGCGCATCCAGCTTTATAAATTATTTGCCACCATTTTGCTGCTGGTTTTGGGCATCACCCTGCTGTTTCGAAACACCGTCTACCGCAGCGTTTACCATTTGATCGGCACCATGCATCTTTTCCAGGCCGGCAAAACCACGGTCCGCGCCCAGGTCAACCTCCCGGGCGAATTCGGCGAATTGGCGCAACATCTCAACCAAATGCTCAATGAAATCAGCCAATTCCACGCGAACATGAAAAGCCAGATCCAGGATGCCACCGAAGCACTCGCCAAACGCAACCAAGAATTGGAAAGCTTAAATTTGATGCTGATCCAAACGCAGAAACGCCTGACCCAATCCGAACGCTTGGCCCTTATCGGCCAACTGACAGCCACCTTCGCTCACGAAATCGGTTCCCCGCTGAGTGCCGTTTCCACGCACTTGCAGATTCTCTTGGAAAATTCCGGGCTGCCGCCCGCCATGCTCCAACGTCTGAAATTGGCGGACACGGAAATAAACCGCGTTTGCACCATCGTGGAAAACCTGTTGGCGGACATTCGACGACCGGATTACCGGACCCGAGTAGACCTAATAGAAATCTTTGAAAAAGTCGGACATTTGCTGGGGCCGACTTTTCAAGCGCGGGCTCTGCGCTTCGACTTCCAATGTGATGACCCCACTGCTTTGGTTTACGGCAACCCCGACGAACTCCAACAACTTTTTTTAAATCTCTTCAACAATTCCCTGGACGCCATTACCGGCGAGGGGTGGGTTCGCGTGCTCATTGCCCGCCAAACGCGGATGCCTGACGAAACTCACGCGTTCTGGCGTGTCGATATCCAGGACTCCGGCTCCGGAATTCCCAACGATAAGCTGGAACACATTTTCGAACCCTTTTTCACAACCAAGGAATTCGGCAAAGGCACAGGCTTGGGACTGGCGGTAAGCCGGGAAATCGTCCGCCGCCACGGCGGACGCATTTCCGTGGAAAGCCGTCTTATGCAAGGCACAACCTTTATGCTGTGGCTGCCTGTTTCGGTTGAAACGGCCGTCGAACCCGCACGTCAGGAGAATTGTTGATTATGGCCAACGCAACTATGCCCTGCATTCTGGTGGTCGACGACGACCACTCCTCTTTATCTTCCCTGCAGGATGTTCTGCAGCAGGCAGGCTACCTGGTCATCACAGCCCAAAGCGGCGTCGAAGCCCTGGAGCGTTTAACCGACTCCGCACCCAACCTGATCATCACCGACCTGCGCATGCGCGAAATTGACGGTATGAAACTCCTTGAAACCGTGCGCAAAACGCGCAAGGATTTGCCGGTCATTGTCATGACGGCTTTCACCTCCATGGAAACGGCCATCGAGGCCATCCGCAACGGAGCGTACGACTATATCAGCAAACCCTTCAAGTTGGACCACCTGCGCATGGTCGTGTCCCGCGCCTTGGAGCAGGCGGGTTTGCTGAAGGAAAACCGCCTGTTACGCAACCTGGTGGAGGAGCAAAGCCACTCCGAAGTCATCGGCCGTTCTCCGGAAATGGTGGAAATCTATAAAATCATAGGCCGAGTGGCGCCTTTGCGCACCACCGTACTCATCCAGGGTGAGAGTGGAACAGGCAAGGAAGTCATTGCCCGCCTTTTGTATAAAAACAGCGGGCAGACCGGCCCTTTTTTAGCCGTTAATTGCGGCGCCTTGGCCGAGGGTCTCCTGGAGAGCGAATTATTCGGGCATGTCAAGGGTGCTTTCACGGGCGCGGTGGCCAACAAAGTCGGTATTTTTGAAGCCGCCCAGGAAGGTACTTGCTTTTTGGACGAGATTTCCAACACTTCGGTCTCGCTGCAAATGAAACTCCTGCGCGTGCTTGAGGAACGGGTTATCACGCGTGTGGGCAGCACCGAAGTTATTCCCGTGAACGCACGTGTAATTGCCGCCACCAACCAACCCCTCGAAGATTTGGTCCGCGCCCGCAAATTCCGCGAAGATCTTTTCTACCGGCTTAAGGTGGTCACGGTGAACGTCCCGCCCTTGCGCGAACGCCGCGCGGACATTCCCCTGCTTCTGGATTTTTTCGTGCGCCGCCATGCCAAAGCCACGTCCAAAGAAATTGCCATCCAGGCCTCGGTATACGATTTTCTAAGCGCCTACCCCTGGCCGGGCAATGTCCGCGAATTAGCCCATGCCGTGGAGCGGGCTATTGCCTTGAACTCCAGCGGCATAATAACCCGTGAGGATTTTCCCGACCAGTCGGCTTATGCGGGCAATCCCGGGCCCAAGACCTCCGCTCAGGGGACTTTATTGATGAGTATGGCCGAAAAGGAAAAGGAATATATTTTGGAAGTCCTGGATGCCGTCCATCAGAACGTCTCCAAAGCGGCGGAAATCCTGGATATAGACCGCCGCACGCTTTACCGCATCTTGGAACGCCATCATGTGGCGTTGCGCAATCCCCAACCGGAGTAGTGCAAACAGCCCGCTCAAGAGCTGTGTAAAATGAGCGGACCTCGGATCAAGACACCCTGGTAATGACCGGCTGAAAATGACTTCGGTTTAAAGCTAACCCGGTACCTAGGCGTCTTGACAGTGAAATGCATTTTTGAATTCGAATGGTCATTGGAAGGAATTACGCGTCGAGCGGCATTTTTGTAAAAGCAACACAAAATGCCACACAAGAAGACCGCGCCTCAGCCGCCGGACTTGCGTTCATGGAAAAACAGCTTAGGTATATAACCGCGAATTTTTGCGATCAAGTTTCTTATCGACTAAAAACGATTTAAGACGCTGACGATCTTCTCGAGCCAAATCCAAAAATTGAATGCCCAAGCGGTAATACTCTTCGCTGGAAGTAGGTTTGCACCAAGCAACACGGGAAAGTACGGTTGCCATTTCCCCGTCATTTTTCTTATTTTTAGTATCGGTCGTTTCGGTTTGAGTAGGAATATGCAAGGTGACCAGAAGCAGTTGATCCGGTTCCAGCGGGCGGTTGCTCACCATGGAAAGCCCGCCGGCGCTCATGTCTCCCGACTTGGAGGATAACGGTTTGGATATTACATTTTTTTTAAGCGCACGATACTTCACCGCCAGACGCAGGGGCTCCCTCCGAAATCGTCTGCGTTCCTCCCCGCTCTTGCTTTTCGGAACATGTGGTTTGGGCATGGGGCACTCACCTCGCTGGAAGATGGATGCTTTTATTATACCTTGGTATCAGAGCCCGCTCAAGTAAAAATCGCAATAACGGGACCTCAGCCTAATTTCGGAAACAATTGCAGCAAACCTTCGGTAATGAATTGCACGCCAGCCGCCGAGAGCAACAAACCCATCAACCGCACGGCGATGCTGACACCGGTCTTCCCCAGCAGACGCCCTATGGGTTGGGCCAGACGCAGCATCCAACCGGTCAACAAAGCCACGACAAGGCCAATGCCTATCAACACCGTGGTATGTTGCCAGCTTAAATCCCGATGAGCGAAAATGGTCATGGAACTGATGGCACCCGGACCGGAGAGCAGGGGCACGGCCAAGGGGACCACGGCTATGTTTTCTCGGTCCAGGGGGGGCTTTTCACCGTTGCGATACCCGGCATAATTGTTCTGGCGTGCATGCAGCATGTTAATACCGATGAGCAAGAGCAATAGTCCGCCCGCGACCCTAAACGAGGCAATGGAAATGCCGAAAAACCTCAACAACATTTCACCAAAAAGCGCAGATCCCACCAATACCAGCGCCACGGTTAGGGCCGAAATCCAAGCTGTGGTTCGTTGGCTGACGTCGGAGTCACTGGCCGTTAAACTGATGAAAATGGGAATAGCACCCATGGGATCAACAATGGCCAGGAGCGTTACGAAGATATTGACATATTCGCTTGCCTGATGCATGTCGTCAGAGCTCCTTGTGCAGGCATTAAATCAACGGAGTTCAACCATCAATTCGTTAAACTTCGGCGGCTTGGGCCGCCAGGCGTTGGGTAACTTCCGCCAACTGCCGCAACTTGCCGGCCGCCTTTCCCGAGGTGATGGTTTGCTGCGCCAGCTTGACCCCGGCTTTGAAATCCGGCGCGCGTCCGGCCACCACAAAAACGGCCGCGGCGTTCATCAAAACCGCGTTGAGTTTAGGACCGGGCTTCCCGGCCAGTACGTCTCTGACCACGGCGGCGTTATGGGACGCATCGCCGCCCGCCAAATCGCCCGCCTGCGCTTCCGGAAATCCGAAATCGGACGGAGTTGCAGTGTAAGTATTCACCCGGTCGTCTTTGAGTTCGCTGACCTGTGTCGGGCCAAACAGGGAAAATTCATCCAAAGTGCCATGGCCGTGCACCACCATGGCGCGCCGCAATCCCAACCGGCGCAAAACCTCGGCCAGACGGGGCGTCAATTCTTTTTCATAAACGCCCAACACCTGTACATTCGCACCCGCCGGGTTGGCCAAAGGACCCAGAAGATTGAAAATCGTGCGTATGCCGATCTCCTTCCTTGGCCCCCCGGCATGTTTCATGGCCAAATGATACAAAGGCGCAAACAGAAAACCGATGCCGGTTTCGGCGATGCAGGCCCTGACTTGTTCCGGCTTCAGCGTCAAGTTTACGCCCAAAGCTTCCAACACATCGGCGCTGCCGCACTGCGAC
>JAAXVQ010000228.1 GCA_013335425.1 Candidatus Firestoneibacteriota bacterium
GGTAGGGGTACTGCACGCTGCCGCCTTGGTAGTATTTTTGATCCAACAGGTTATTGGCATGAATACCCAAGGTCAAGCCCGGCGCCAGCTCGCCGGCCGTGATCCCGCAGTTGACGACCACAGCAGCGTCGACACTGTCGCGCGGATCAACGGCGGTTTTATCCCAGCGGGCGAACTGTCGGCCGATATAGCGCAAACCGAGGTTGAGCCAAAGCGCTTTGGCCCAGGGCCGGTCCAGGAAGTAGCCCGCGGGCGCGACATCGACGATCAGGTTGCCCATATGTTCGGGGATGTTTTCCATCATGCCCCAGCGTTCGACCAAGCCGCTGGCCTCGGTGAAGTTCTGGAACGTATAGTTGCAGCGCGCGTCCAGGTTTTCCCGCTTGAAGGCCATTTCATACTCCGCGCCGTTGGCCTTGACCGCTCCGGCGTTGGAGTACACCGCGGCCGGGTTGCGGTACACCACGTCCTGGTAATCGTTGGCGAAGAAATTAACCTGGTGGGTCCAGGCGTTTTTCCAAAGGTTCTCGCCTACGGTGAGCTGATAGGAGTTCAGGGACTCGGGTTTGAGCGTCATGGCCCCCGAGTAGCCGGGCAGGTTGTTGTAGCGGTACCAGTAAGGGGCATCCACAAAGCAATGGCCGTAGCTTAAGCGGAAATTGAAATCTTCGTTGAGCAAATACATCAGCGCGGCGCGCGGGCTGACTTGGGCCGCGTCGGCGATGGAGAGGACGCCGTTGGGGTCCAAACGGCGCACTTTATAATCGTAACGCACCCCGGCATTTAAAATCAGGCTGTCCAAAAATTTATGCTTGGCCTGGGCGAAAGCCGCGTAGCTGCGTTCTTTGCCCGTGGCCAAAGCCGGCACGGCCGCCGGGTTGTCCAGGCTGGGATTTACCCCGGAGGCCAGGATACTTTTATAAACTTCGGTGGTCTCGGCCTGGATGCCCGCGAGCAGGTCGCCCTGTCCCAGGCAGGCATAGGACTTGGAGACCTGACTTTGCAGCCCGCCCGCCCACTCGTTCCACTGCACCAGGCTCTGCGCCCGGGTGGCGCTGTTGGAGACGATGTTGACGTCGATTTGGGCCATGTCCCAATACAGGCGGTTGGTCCAGGTATACCCGCCCAGGTTGGGCGCATAGGCGAGCTCATAATGGTCGAACCCGCTGGAGAGCCCCGGGGTTTCCCCGTTCATTTCCGCGAACCCTTGGAGGTTTTCGTAGACTTGCCCGGTGGCGCCCCCGCTGGTGCGCTGCTCGAGCATATGGCTGTAGCGTTTCGAGGCTTTGAGCGCGAAATCACGCCAGTTGTATTTTAGATACAGGTCGTAGGAAGGCTTGGTGTTGAACCCGTTCATCCAGACGCCGCCCTGATCTGCGGGATGGCGGGGATCGGGTGCGTCCGCCGAATTGATTACCTGGCCGTCGCTTTGAAAGAAGGTTCCGGAGGCCAAGAAAGCCCCCAGCGCTTTCAGATCATAACCGGCCACCACCGCCGCTTTTTTCTGCCCGAAGTTGCCGGCGCCGATTTTGGCCTCCACGCCGCTGAATTCTTCAGGGTTAAAAGTCACCAGGTTGATGACCGCAGTTAAAGCCACGTCGCCGTAAACGCTGCCGCCGGGGCCGCGCATGATCTCAATGTGATCCACGTTTTCCAAGCTCAGGGCATAGTCGAAATTGGCTTCCGAATAGCTGCGCGAGTTCAAACGGTGCCCGTCGCGCAGCACCAGAATTTTTTGCTGCGAGGAACCGTAAATGCCGTGTTCGGCGCTGAAATTTTCATTGTGGTCCTGAATGTGGCTGAAGCCGGGGATGGTTTGCAGCACGTCGTCGAGCGTGCGCGCGCCCATGCGCCGGATTTGTTCGGCTGTGACCACGCTGGTGACCACCGGGGCTTCTTTGAGGGACTCTGCGCTCTGGGAAGCCACGGTGACCTTCAATTCTTCAAAGAGCAGCAGTTCATTGCCGTGTTCCGAGAGAGGTTTTGGGTCCAAAACGGCCGCGGCCACGGGCGCGGGGGATGCCGGCAAGGTTTGGGCAGGCGCCGTGACGCCCGCCGGCGCCGTTTGCGCGGTCGGAGTAAGAGCAACCGGAGAAACGGGAATGTCGGCTTGGGCAACGGAGAAGCCGCTCGAGACCATCCATAGCAGACCGATTGCCGGAACTTGAATGCGCAGCCGCATAAATTTCATTTTTATCCCCCTTTAAATGGAACTAAAAGTTCACCGCCTGCCGGAATTATAACATGAAGATTTTTTCGGGAAAACGTTGTTATTATCGGGAAATAATTTTTTCCCTGAAGCGCCGCCGGCCCGGTTGGGCTCTGCGTTGGGGAATATTTAGGGGGGGCCTTGACCCTGGTTGCGGCCTTATGCTATAACAAAGCTATATTTTAAAGGAGTTTTTATGGCTGCCCATTTCAAAGTCAAGGTGGACGCCAAGCGCTGCAAGTCCTGCGAATTGTGCGTGGCGGTCTGCCCGAAAAATATAATCGTGATATCAGAGAAGAAAAACGAGCAGGGTTTCCGCCTGGCGGTCTGTCAAGACGAAGACGCCTGCACGGGCTGCCTGGCCTGCGCCCAGGTCTGCCCGGACGTGGCCATTGAAATCGTCCGTAAGGAACAAGCATGAGCCGCGCCTGGTTCGCCAAGGGCAACGAAGCCATGGCCGAAGCCGCCATTTTGGCAGGTTGCCGCTATTATTTCGGCTACCCCATCACCCCCCAAAACGAAGTGCCGGCCTACATGTCCCGGCGTTTGCCTGAAGTCGGGGGCGTGTTTCTGCAGGCTGAGTCCGAGGTGGCGGCCATCAACATGGTTTTCGGCGCAGCCGTGGCCGGCGCCCGCGCCATGACGTCCTCGTCCTCGCCCGGCATTTCCCTCAAGCAGGAAGGCATTTCTTACCTGGCCGGGTGCGAGCTCCCGGCGGTTATTGCCAACGTGGTCCGCGGCGGGCCGGGCTTGGGCAGCATCTCCCCGGCGCAGTCCGATTACTGGCAAGCCACGCGCGGCGGCGGGCATGGGGATTACCGCACCCCGGTACTGGCCCCGGCAACGGTGCAGGAATTGGCCGAGTTGACCATGGACGCGTTCGATATCGCCGATTTCTACCGCAACCCGGTGCTGATACTCTCCGACGGGCTTTTGGGGCAAATGATGGAGTCCGTGACCCTGCCGGACCCGCAGGAGCGCCGCCGCAACGGTTGGTTGGCCGGCAGGGAATTGCCCGCCAAGACCTGGGCGCTCACCGGCGCCAGAGGACGTGCGCCGCAAAGCATCCGTTCCTTGATCATGGTGCCCGGGGAACTGGAAAAACATAATTTTCGCTTGGCCGAGAAATACGCGCTCATGCAGAAAAACGACGCCAAAGCGGAGATCACCGGCGACCCCCACCCGCAAGTGGTGCTGGCGGCCTACGGTTCTTCGGCGCGCCTGGCCAAAGGGGCGTTGGAACTGCTCAAAGCCCGCGGTATACGCGCGGCCTTGTTTCGCCCCATCACCCTCTGGCCTTTTCCCTCCGAGGCGTTGGCCGAGTTGGCCAAGCGTGTGGACCGTTTCGTGGTCGTGGAAATGAGCCTGGGGCAGTTCATTGAGGACGTGCAGTTGGCCGTGGCCCGGGAAAAAAGTTTGAAACAAGTCCGTATCGGATTGCTGGCCCGTCCCGGCGGCGGTATTCCCTCGCCCGAGGAAATTGTCGCCAAGGTGCTCGAGGTGCTTGCATGAGTGAAAAAACCGTGTTCACCCGCAGCGAAGGTTTGAAACCCGCGCTGACTTCTTATTGCCCGGGTTGCGGGCACGGCGTGGCGCATCGCTTGTTGGCCGAGGCTGTGGTGGAAGCCGGCGCGCGCGAACGCACCGTGGCCGTGGCTCCCGTGGGCTGCGCGGTGTACGGCTATGACTATTGGAACTTCGACACCACCGAAGCCGCGCATGGGCGCACGCCGGCCGTAGCCACGGCCATCAAGCGCGTGCTCCCCGACCGGCTGGTGATCTGCTACCAGGGCGACGGGGACTTAGCCTCCATCGGCATGGCCGAGATCGTGCACGCCGCCAACCGCGGGGAAAAATTCACCGTGATTTTCATCAACAACGCCAACTACGGCATGACCGGCGGGCAAATGGCCCCGACCACCCTGGTGGGGCAGAAAACCACCACTTCGCCTAGAGGACGCAACAGCGACGAAACCGGCTTTCCCATCAAGATGGCGGAATTTTTGGCCCCCTTGCCCGGCGTGAAATTCGCCGCACGCGGCGCCTTGCACACCCCCAAACTCATCCGTCAG
>JAAXVQ010000006.1 GCA_013335425.1 Candidatus Firestoneibacteriota bacterium
TTGCCTACGGCTCGCTGCCCTTCCCGCTCCAGGAGGTCAGCTTCCAGACGATCGGGGCGACGCTCGCCGACTTCTCCCTCGACGCGATCCTGCAGGCGGGGCTGATCGCGATCCTGCTCGTCTTCTTCTTCATGGTCGTCTACTACCGGCTGCCGGGCGTCGTCGCCAGCGGTGCGCTGATCTTCTACGCGCTGATCATGTACGCGCTGTTCCGCCTGGTCCCCGTCACCCTCACCCTGGCCACCTACCGGGAGAACGGCATTCTGCGCCGTCTGCGGACCACGCCGGTCAGCCCCCTGGTCGTGATTGCCGCGCAGGTCGTCGTGGTCTTCACCATGACCGGCCTGGGCATGCTCCTGCTCGTCGCCGCCGGGATGCTGGTCTACCACGTGCGCTTCGCGGGCAACGCCTTTAGCCTGCAGGGCGGCTTCGTCCAAGGTCAAAGTGATGCGTTTGTCGTGAAGCCTGGCGGTCACGCGCGCCACTTGGCGGGAGACAATTTGCCCGATCAGGCGCTCATCCAAACGATGAAACACCACAATGTCGTCCAACCGGTTTAAAAACTCTGGTTTAAAGTGGTTTTTCAATTCCTCGCGGACGGCTTTGTCCATGAGTTCTTCGGGTTCATCGGTCATTTGGGAAATCAAAGTTGCGCCGATATTGCTGGTCATGATCATCAGGGTTTGTTTGAAATCCACGGTGCGCCCTTGCCCGTCGGTCAAGCGCCCGTCGTCGAGCACTTGCAGCAGGATGGAAAAAACCTCCGGATGGGCCTTTTCAATTTCATCGAAGAGGATAAGGCAATAGGGCTTGCGGCGCACGGCCTCGGTCAACTGCCCCCCCTCCTCATAGCCCACGTAACCCGGGGGCGCGCCGATCAAGCGCGCCACGGCATGGCGTTCCATGTACTCGGACATATCGATGCGCACCATGGCGTTTTCATCGTCGAACAAAAACTCCGCCAAAGCCCGGGCCAACTCGGTCTTGCCCACGCCCGTAGGCCCCAAAAACATAAACGACCCCAAGGGCCGGTTGGGTTCCGCCAAACCCGAGCGCGCCCGGCGGACCGCGTCGGAAACAACCCGCACGGCCTCGTCCTGTCCCACGACCCTTTCCCGCAAACGGTCTTCCATGGCCAAGAGCTTGCCCATTTCGCCTTCCAGCAGGCGTGTGACCGGTATGCCGGTCCAACGCGCCACCACCTCGGCAATGTCTTCCTCGTCCACCGCATCTTTGAGCAGGGCGTTGTTGGTTTGGCCTTCGGCACCCAAACTCTTTTCCGCCTGAACCAATTGCGCCTGCAACTCCCGCAGACGACCATAGCGGATCTCGGCGACTTTCTCCAGGTTGCCTTCACGTTCCGCCAGGGTTTCCTGCTGCTTGAGCCGCTCGATCTCCTCCTTGACCTTCTGCAAACCTTCAATTTTTTGTTTTTCGTTTTGCCAACGCAGACGCAGGGCATCGCGCTGGTGGCTCATCTCGGCCAATTCGGCTTCCAGCTTCTCCCGCCGCGCTTTGTTGCCCTCGCCTTTTTCGCGCTTCAACCCTTCGCGTTCCACTTCCACCTGGCGCCAACGGCGTTCGACTTCGTCGAGTTCGGTCGGCAAACTGTCGATCTCCGTGCGCAGCTTGGCCGCGGCTTCGTCGATAAGATCGATGGCCTTGTCCGGCAAAAAACGCCCGGAAATATAGCGGTGGGAAAGTTCGGCCGCCGCAATCAGAGCCGCATCGCGGATTTTCACGCCGTGGTGGACCTCATAACGCTCGCGCAGACCGCGCAGGATGGAAACCGTGTCCGCCACCGTGGGTTCTCCCACCAATACGGTCTGAAAACGCCGTTCCAAGGCCGCGTCTTTTTCAATGTACTTGCGGAATTCATTAAGCGTGGTGGCCCCGATGCAGCGCAGTTCCCCGCGGGCCAAGGCCGGTTTGAGCATGTTGGACGCGTCGATCGCCCCCTCGGCCGCGCCGGCCCCCACCACCGTGTGCAGTTCGTCGATAAACAGGATCACGCGCCCATCGGCGTCGCCGATTTCCTTTAAAACCGCCTTTAAGCGGTCCTCGAACTCGCCCCGGTACTTGGCGCCGGCCACCAAGGCGCCCATGTCCAGGGAAAGCACCCATTTGTTTTTCAAGCCTTCAGGCACATCGCCGGCCACAAT
Source organism: Candidatus Firestoneibacteriota bacterium (assembly GCA_013335425.1). Lineage (GTDB taxonomy): Bacteria > Oederibacteriota > JAAXVQ01 > JAAXVQ01 > JAAXVQ01 > JAAXVQ01. The sequence continues at coordinate 2,163 of JAAXVQ010000006.1, forward strand.
GCGCTGCGCCAGACCTTCGGCAATGGCGGTTTTGCCCACCCCCGGTTCGCCGATGAGCACGGGGTTGTTTTTGGTGCGCCGGGAAAGCACCTGAATCACCCGCCGTATCTCCGCATCGCGCCCAATCACCGGGTCGAGTTTCCCGGAATTGGCCATGGCCGTCAAGTCACGGCAGTAGCGCTTCAGGGCTTGGGCCTTGTCCTCGGGGTTCGGATCCGTCACCCGATGGCTGCCGCGCACTTCCTGCAAGGCCTTTAAAAAAGCGTCGGGTTTAAGGCCAACCATAGTCAAAATTTTTCCCGCGGCGCCGGACTCGGCGGCCAGGGCCATGAGCAAATGCTCGGTGGAAACATATTCGTCTTTGAGTGCTTCGGCCTTCTTCCAAGCTTGTTCCAAAACGCCCTGCAACTCGCGGGAGGCGGCCGGCTGAGCCGCGGCACCCGCCACTTTCGGCTGGCGCTGCAACTCGGCTTCCGCCATTTTGGAGATCACGCCCGGGTCCACCCCCAACTTACCCAGCAGCGGTTGCACCATGCCTTCGCTTTCCTGCAGCAGGGCCAGCAACAAGTGCAGCGGCAGGCATTCCGGCTGTCCGCGTTCGGCCGAAAGTTCCAAAGCTTTTTGCAGAGCTTCCTGCGTTTTAATGGTAAAGCGGTCGTAGCGCATGGCTACACCTCCGACACCCACGCCCATAGAATGCCCAATTCGGGTTGGTCGGGCACGATTTTCCAAGCACCAAATCCCGCGGGCAGCAACAAGACCGTCCCGCGTTTCAACGTTTCAAATTGTTCCCCGAAGACCAAGCGCCCTTCACCCTGGGTTACCACCGCAACTTGAAATCCTTGGTGAAGCTTGCCCTCGGCGGGTTGACGATAGGTAATATGCTCACTTAAAAAATGGCTGTCCGCCACCAGCGGACGAACCCTGGAGCCTTCGCTCTCCCGACCGCCCAAAGGCAGACGCCCTTCGGAGGTATCGTTGAAATCCATTACCGCCAAAGCCTGGTCGATATGCAAAGCCCTGGGCGCGCCTTGCACGTCGCGCCTGCCATAATCATAGACCCTGTAAGTCACATCCGAGTTTTGCTGAATTTCAGCCAACAGCACCCCGGCGCCGATGCTGTGCACGCGCCCCGCCGGCAGGAAAAAAGCGTCGTCCGGTCTGGGAACAACGGCGTTCACCATTTCCTCGAAACGATTTTCCATAACCGCGATCCTGATCGTTTCCAAGGTTTGCGGTTTTTTAAACCCAATGAGCAGTTCCGAGCCCGGCTGATTTTCCAAAATGTACCACATTTCAGTTTTGCCCGATTCACCGGGATGGTGTTCGCGGGCATACGCGTCCCCGGGGTGGACCTGCAAAGAAAGACGGTCGCAGGCGCCGATAAATTTGATCAACAAAGGAAAGCGCTGGGCGGATTTGCCTTGGGGGCCCAGCAGGGCTTGCGGATACTTTTCTATCAAGGCGCGCAACGTGGTGCCGGCCCAAGGACCGTTGGCCACCACGCTGTTTTCTTCGGTTCGGTCGGAAATTTCCCAAGATTCGCCGATTTTGACCCCCGACGGCACCGGGGCATCCAGGACGTGCGCAACCAGGCTGCCTCCCCAAAGGCGTTCCTTGTAAATATGTTTGAACTTCAAGGGGTAGTTGGGTGCGGCCATGTTCCAGCTCCGTCACGAGTAATTATCCGTCGGGTGGATTTTAACAAGCGTGGGGTGCGCGGGCAACCGTCTATCCCCGCACGCCACGGCTAAAAATAGGCCGGGCGGATTTTAAGCCCGCCCGGCCGTTAAACGAATCTCCCTTTCAAAATCCTCCCGCGCCCGCGTGCGCGGATTTTATCGCCGTTTCCTTACGCCGCCCGCAAGGCGCTGATGATGCGGTTGCGCTCCATCGGCATGATCTGCTTGCCTTGGTCGTCATAAAGCAACGGGAACGTACGCATAAACATCTCCAAATGCATCGGCGAGGTCCGCAAAATATCGGGCATATTCAAAATCAAGGTTTTCACTTCCCGCTCGCGCACGGCGGTCATTTGCACCAGGGTTTGATTGTCCGGGTCCAGCAGGGAAATCAACACCAAGAGGGAGTCCGCATACCGGGGCGAAACATCCTTGCGGGAAAGCTGCACGACCAAGGTGGTGAGCAGACTTCGGACCAGGCGGGCGCTTTCCGCCGCATTCTTGGACTGATCCACTTTAGCCAACTGATCTTGAAAACGGCGGACAAAATGCAAGTCGCGCAATTCCCGACGCAAGGTTTCGATCCGTCCGGCTTGGGTTGCCTCGAGGTTGGTCAGCGCGTTCAATTCCTGAAGTTCCGCGACCCGGCGTTGGCGTTCGTTTTTCATATCTTCGGAAGAAAGCATAAAAAGCCCACGCAGGGTCGGATCCAGCTCTTGGTGGGCTTCAACTTGTTTAAGCATATAAGTCTGCTTGGCAAAATACCAGGCAACCTTGTCCATGCCCAAAACCTGGTCGACGAGCATGAGCAGTTCCGGGTTCAAGGCATTGAGATCAATATGACGAAACTTTAAAAAATCCATGAAACGAATTTTGGTCAGGAAATTCTTCAGCCATACCAAGTGCGTAAACGAATAGCGCAATGAAGCCGGAATTTTGGCATCGCCGACTTTCAAATCCTCCAGTCGGCCGCCTTCCTCCCGCAGGGTCTTCTCCAACTTGCTCAAGTCGGCCAATTGCTGCCGCAGCATGGGATCCTGGGGGTCATTGCCGTAACGACCTGTTACAATTTTCGCCATTAAATACAAAGCGGTTAAAAATTTCGGATGAATCACAATGGAAAAAATCGGCAAGCGCTGAGCTTTGAACCCTTTGGCATCCAGGACGCTGCCTGCTCTCCATAAAGACCGGGCAGTCAGCGTAAACGCCGCGACGCCCAGAGCAAGCCACGAAAAGAACCGTTGGAACCCTTTGAACGTCAAAAATTTCGTCTGCATCTTCTCGGGTATCGCTTCGGCACCCGCATACACCCGGTCCGGGTTGTCCGTAGCCCGGGCATCCTCCAGCAATTGTTGAAATCCGGAGAAATTCGAAAGCTGGCTTTTGCCCTGTTCCACGCCGCGTGCATGGCCCGCGTTGGTTGAGAAGCAAATGACGCTGTCCTGTACCCCGAGGTGTTCCGTGAACTCTCGGGCTTCCGCCTTCGAAAGCTGCCGGCCTGCCAAGGTTGTGAGTTCGGAAAGATCTTCAAACTGCTGCGTCCCTTGCGCGTTCATCGCCGCTTCCAGGAGATCCAAGTCGCGGGTCAGGCTGCTTTCCCAAACTTCTTCCGCCAGCGCCTGGGTGGACCCGGCATGTGTCGTCGCCAGGCCTAAATTTTTCCCGATTGCGCTTAAACCTGAAAACGCCGCTTCCTTGGACAACATGCTGGAGGCGCCGGAGCCGAAGACCAGAAGCTTGTTATTGCCTTGACCAACCAAAGACGCGGCCAACTGTTTAAAGACGTTGGGCGAAAGTGTGTCCAAGGCGACGCTCACGGCCTGGGCCCCGGCTGCAAATGCGGCCTTAAATTGTGCGGCTTGGCCATCAATCAATTGCCGCAAAGTCAACATCCGCTGATAGCCTTGCGCGCCGAGTTGCGTTTGCAGCAAACCGGTGGCGGCGGAGTCCACCAAAATCCGGACGGGAAAAGCCGATAAGTTGAAATTCCCTTCCAGGTCACGAACCTGGGCTGCGGTCATCTGTCCTTCCGCAACATTGAAATTTCCCAGCAAATCCTTGACCTCGCCTTTTTCCATTTGTTCGCGGGTTAACAAAAGCAGATCGCGATACTGAAGTTTGGACTGGTCGTCCAAGGACGTTTTAAGGTTGTTGCTGAACGATTGAATGTTTTCCGGGATGGACTTGCCGGAAAATTGGTTGATTGGAATGCCGATGACTTCGATAGGAATACGGATCGTGCCGTCCTCGTAAACAACAGCGGTTTGTCCCGGGAAAACCCCGGTTTTCAGCGCCGCATTGTCCGCGCCTGCTACAACGGCCCCGTTTCCTGTGGAGAATCCAACCCCGTTCTGCTCCCCTGAAAAATCGAAACCCAACGTGCCTTGCCCCGGCGTGATCGCGATCATGCCGTTCACCGAACCCTGAGCCGGAAGGCTTGCGGGTACGGCCTGTTGGAAAGCCTGCAACAGGCTGTCGGGATTTTTATTGCCGCTCAATTGGGCTAAGGTAAAACCGCTCGGACTCGCGCCGGAACCGCCTTTAACACCTGTTCCGCTGCCGGAAAGATCGATCAGCTGCAAACGGAGCGCTTGCACAAAATTCGTCCAAATGAGGGAATTGGCGCCTTGACCCCCTTGCAGGTCGCTTCCCGACACCAAGCTCGCCAACGCAGCCAACAGGTAGGGGTCGTTGGACATGAAGGTGAACGAAGGTAGCTTTCCCTTCGGCGGAGGCACGGGTTGGGAATTCCACAGATTTAAAAACGAACCGAGCAAAGAGGGCAAAAGGGCCGCCGCCCGGCCCGCCGCCAAAGCCTGGTTCGCCGCATTCATTTGCGGCCGAGTCGTTGCTTGAGCAATGGGCGCGGTTGCTGTCGACATTTTGATATTGGTGCCTGTCGAATTGGCACGTTGGGTTGAAGGCAGGTCCAACGGCGCTGTCCCTACAGCGGCTGAACGCGGCATCGTATTGGTCACGCCTTTTCCTGATTGAGAAAACAATGCGGAATTTTCATTACCCAAGAAGGTCCCTGAAGCGCCATTAAACACTTGGCTTGTATCGCTTTTATCCAACTTCAGGCCCAAATTGGCCACGCCATTTCTTGATTGGGTCGTGGCATTTTTAATACTTGTCAAAACATCGATCGCTGATAGCCCGGTTGATGTTTCCGACAGATGTGTGGCGCTGACACCTGAAAAGGCCACCGCCTCAAAACCAACGACAACGCTTGGGCTCAAATGCGAATTGCTTTTAACCGCTTTGCTGTGGGCAATGGTATCTAAAATCTCATTCATTTCGGCGCCCTTCCGCGACATGGGCGAATTTTCATCAGGCATATTGTTGGTCGCCGAATTTTCGGCAAGAACAATATTCGGGTTGAGCGAACTTTCGCTCTGATCGGTAACCGCCATAGATTCCGGTTGATTCTGACGGAAAAAGTTTCCCAGCAGTTGAGAAAACGCGCCAACTCCGGGCAGCGCCGCTTGGGCGAACTTCAAAAACGCTGCCACTGCCGGGCTTAAACCGGCGGCCAAAGCCCATTCCTTCCGGAGCGCTCTGGTAATGTTAATATTTCTGCTTAAATAAAAATGATACGCATCAAAATTTCCGGCCTGACGACTGGCGTCCAATTTTTTAACCAAAAGGGCATTTTTCTTGAAGAATTCACGCTCCCAGGCCCGCAGCGGAGGATCATGAAACAGGGATATAAACGGATGTTTTTTCTCGGTGGTGGAAAACGCCGTTTCTATTGCTTTGGCGACATCGGAAACCGAAATATTCTTTTTTTCCAAAACATCCCCATATTGGCTGGAAAGAAAGTCCTCAAGCGTTCCCTTGGCTCGGGCTTCGTCCAGTTTAAAAACAACCTCCATTAATAGTTCATCGTTGAGCGTATAAGTTTCCAAGTCTATTTTAAAAATTCGTTGCAGCCAGTAACTCTTTTCACCAATTTCGTAATCGAAAATGGATCCACGGTCATTTTGATTTTCCAAATCCCACCAATTGCGAATAAGCGTGTCCAGGTATTCTATTCTCTTATCGGCGGCATACATGGCGACTTCTTGCGCTGCTTTCACGCTGTTTTTATAATTGACCATGCTGTGGGTTAAAGCCTCGTCCTGTTTCCACATCTTCCGCCAATACTCAAGAGAGCAGTCCGCCAAACTGCGATCCGCTTTGTTCCGGTATTGGTCGATAATTTCCGGATGTTCTTTGAGAATACGAGCAAATTCAAAATCTTGAAGAGAGTAGATTTGTGAAAGTTCCTCTTCCCTCGACTCTTTCGCCGAATTATCACCAACCCGATCCAAACGCTCCAACTCATTTTTCAGTTCTACCAAATTTTCGAAATTGCTTAATATTTCAGGAATATGCAGGTTTTTTCCATGCCGGTCTTCATGAAAATATGAAACAAACATAAGAAATAGAAAATTTTCAGGTTTTATCAACGCCTGATAATCGAACGGGCGGGTGCTTTTGTCTTCAAAGCGACTATTGCCTTCAAGTATTGTCTGTTTTAAGTCTTCCAGGACCTCGTCGCTATAAATGTGCTTGAAAACCCATGCGACCAAACGCCCGCGCTGGCCTACCAATAATTTGTTAATCAAGAACGAATCAATTACTCCCTCAATATACTCGCGGGGTAAGCCATCTGTCTGTACCACCTCTTTAGTGACATCGCGCCCTCTTTGATGAAACCTGACAAACCTTGGAAAAATCATATAAATGCTATTGATGATTTTTCCCTGTCTGCCATTTTCAGGCTTGTTGATAATGGGACGGCTAAGTGCCGGACTGCTTACAATGTCCGGCATATTATCAATGTCAAAATCCAGGGTGTTGATGTTCAGATTGGTAGTGCCCGTGATAAAACCTTGTCCCAGTAAAGACAAATAGTGCGCTACGGTTCCTTTTTCTTCAGGTGTCATAAGCTGGTAGGCGCCGCTGAGAACACCTTCAGCGCCAAAAATCTCTTCTATTTTCACTTTAAATCTGGCCAATGCTTGTCGAGCCTCCAAATCAAACTGGGTGTCTCCCAGGTTGGTTTCAGGATATGATTTTTGCGCCAAATCGGCAATTCGGTTCGGAACCTCCAACCCTGTAACAATGATTTTTTTTTGAGCCTGCGAATCGCCTAAGGTACTCCCGAAAAAAGGAAGTCCTGCCATCAGCACTTGTCCGAAATCTTGAAGAACCTGACCGTGATCTATCGAGCCGGCAGCTTGAACCGTCAGCAACGCTTTTAAAGGGGCAATCCCGCTTGCAGCCTTCAACACATTTTCCACCATGCTCCCGAGAAAGCTTAAATGATTGCCTGTCGGCGCAGGCAACGAGGAATTGAGTTGGGTGATAAAATCTGAAAAAACCGCGCCACCGAACACATGACTGAACAGGGCTCCTATCATCAAGGTAAACGCAACCGCATTGCGCCAAGTCAAAACATCGGAGATTTTTAAGTTGGTGAAACTGGCCAAACTCCAGGCCACCAGGCCCGCCGAGCCCAAGGCCAATAAGACGGGCATCAGGGCCGAGGAAAAAGCCGCCAAATACAGCAACGCACCCACGCCCAATACGGCCAAACTTGCAGTCCTCACCAGGGGTGAACCCAAAACTCCCAGCAGGCTTCCATCGGGCGGCAACGATTTTAAATTTTCCGCCTGACGGAACGCAATAACCCGGTCAATATTCCGATCCACGTACAATTTACCGTTTATAACCGTCAGATAAAATCCCGAGCCGCGCGGCAAGGACAATTTAACGATCCCGTCCGAACGGCGTTCCATCGTGTTGCTTCGCGCCTTGCCGTCCGCAAACACCGCCTGCACCTTTTTGAACGCCTGGATTAATCCAAGACGAAAACTCAACGGGAGCAACTCATCGGACGGGGCAATGGCATTACCCGAAGCCGGCCAAGACGCCACAAGCCGTTCGAGTTCCGTGGGCTGATCCGGATAACGCAGACGAAGGAAATAATTGTTGGCCGCCGCCGGGTCGACTTGACGGGGACGGACAACCACCACCGACCAGCCTTGCGCCCTGGCTTGTTGGGCGATGCCTTCGGTATGGAAACCTCCAGCCACCAGGACGGCTTGTTGTTCGCCGCGGACCCGGAGACGCGCCGCAGTTTTTTCCAACAAAGCCCGGTTGCGCAGCCCGGCCAGTTGGTAAAACACCAATCCTTGCTGCATGCTTTTTTCCAAGGCCGTCATATCTTCGCCGGCAATCGCGTCCTCCCCGGCACCCAACTTGAGTTTGCGGCATTCGGCCACCAAATATTTTTGGATGGCCGTCAATGAGACGTTGCGGGAAGCGGTCAGGTAGGCATCGATTTCCGCTTGAGAGGCGGAGACGGATAAAATGTGTTCTGCCGTTTCCAGATACAAGGCGTACTCCAGAAGCTTTTTTTCATTGGAGGTTTTCAGCAGTCGCGCGCGCAGTTTTGTTTCCAGTTCACGATCAAGCAGTGCGGACTCATACAACCCCCAGCTTCGACTTCCGTTGCCGAACGCTTCCAGTCCCGAAAGTATATTGTACTTCAATGCTTCCCGAATCAAGCTGCCGTGGTAAGCGCGCACATCCATCCGCCCCTGGAGCATGGCTTCGCGCCGTTTTTCAAACGCCAAAAGCTGCGGGTTATAGTAACGCGCCTGCAGCAGTTTGATTTGATCCGCCAGTTCCAAGACCAGGCCGCGGTTGCCGTCCGTGACAAAATCCCGGATCAAAGACAAACTCTGCGCATAAAGCCCCCGGTTTTCAGCGCCAAAAAGCTCCACTTGCGGCCGGTCGCAGATGGCCAATACGTCCGCGCCCGTAAGTTTGCCTTCCCGCATAAAATAATCGGCCACAGCCTGCTTGCCGGGCGTGTCGGGAAAATCAGCCAACGCCCGGGTCGGGATTATCCCCGTGGCGCCTTCAACGGCGATGAGTTTAAGGTCGGGGTTTTTTTGGGTAAGTTCCCCCAACAAGCGGCGGATGTTGCCTTGGACTTCATAATTGCAATGCAAGTCCTGGATCAGATATAGGGTGGTGCCCGCGGTTCCGCGATTGGCCGAGATCACTTTGCCCAAGTTCGGTGTAATGGCCGGGGCGGCGGCCATGCCCGGCTCCATGTCATAGGCTTGAATTTGAAAAGCCCAGCTCATGGCCGGAAACAAAAAACTAACGGCCATACCTAGGGAAATAACCCTCCGAAAAATTGAACAGGTTGGTTTAGACCACACCGAAAGACTCAATGACAACATAAGACACCCCCACTTTCAATTAAACTCATCAAAGAACGCGCTTATGCAAAATTCACTAAAAATCTTAAATCTTCATTAACGCTATTTTTGTGATCGGCTTAAAATCATTACTATTATATCACATTCAAACGTCTATTTCAAAATCGAACACCTTTTAACCTAGATAATCTTTTATTTTCAAGCGTTTTCCTTTATGCCGCGCTATCCATGGTGAAGGACTTGGGCGGAAATTCAAAACTCGGCTTTTCTTTTTCAGGCGACAGACGATGCATCAGAGCCGGATTGTCCGCAATCTCCGCAGGAATTTCCGATGATTGTCCCGACACAATCACGCGCGTTGCAGACAACACACCCGGAACTGCAGCCGCTGCTTCGGCAGCCGCCAAGGCGTTCTTCGCGTCCTGGGAAGTACGAATTCCGCGGATCTGAGTCTTGACCCGATCCATGAGATCTGCCCGCCACAAATTTCCCATAAAACTCACAACCATTGCCCAGGCAACCTCTGTTCCGGGGATAACCTTCCCGGCGCTCCACAATGCGTTAAGCAGTCCGACGCGCAGGCGGGAAGAGAGTTGGGAAGTTAGCCGGAAAATACCCGGGATCAAATTCAGGCCGGAAGGCTTGGGAAGTTCCAAGCGGAAATTTGAAATAAACCCGCGCACTTGATCCGCCCAGGTCGGTCCTTGTTGCGGTTGAATGCCGAGTTGGGCCGCTTGCAAAACAGGAGCCAGCGGTTCATTTGGGTCTGGCAGCAGCTCGTTTCCGGCACTCGGATTGGACGCCTCGGTCTTGGCTTGCGTGACCACCAGACCGGTTTTTTTGGGAATCGCCGCCTCTTCTTGGCTGGAGGGTTCCGATTTTTCCGGTACGGCAAACACTTTGTCCAGTTTCAAAGTCTGCGTTTCCTTAGGTATGACAGCCGAAGGTATGACAGCCGATGCGGCCGATTTAGCGTTGATGATCTCATCTAAGATTGACCCAGACGACTTTTCCGACTTAACATAATTGGCACCTTTTACGACCGCCGGGCCTTCCGTCTTCAAGGTTGACCGCTTACTTTTCTCTGTGGGAGCGGCCAAAACAACAGCGATTTGAGTGGGCCCCGAAACCTCAGATTTATCAACATGTGCGGCGCCCTTTTTAGTGGTCACGTCCGTTTTCTCTCTCAGGTTCTTGGCTGCCTTATCCTTCTTGCCGGAAGCGACCGATTGAGCGGACGCAATTTGGTTCAAGATTAAAGTGCCGCCCGGTTGGGTTGCAGGCGCAACCGATTTTTCAGAGAGAATGTTTGCTTTCACCGCTGGTTTCTGATCGTCCGTCGGCAATATGCCTTTAGCCGCGGAAGCAGCCGACTTAGAGGCTGTGATCTCGCCCAGAACCGCATTCTTTTCTTTGGCAGTTGATTTTTTCGTTACGGGTAATTTTTTAGGCGCGGTATCCGGTGGTTGCGTCGCTGCTTTGGCCGTACGCGCGGCTGCATTGACAATCACATTTCCTTCCTTGCCCGGAACTTGGGTCGTTGCCTGTTTCTCAGTTACGTTTTTCGCACCGCTTTCCTTGGGCAATACTTTTTCAAGGCTTTCTTTAGCAACTTTAACAGGAGCTTCGGCTGATTTTGCCGCGGCAATGGCATCCAAAGGCGAACCAGCGGACACGCTTGCTTTGCCTGGTATTGACTTTGGAGACACTTCTCTTTTTGGTTGCGCTTTCGCGACCTGAACTTTTTTTGTCGCTAGGGTTTCAGATGTTGCAACTTGGGCGGGAACCATCGCGCCATTGCCCGGAGCTTGAGGTGCCGACTTATTGGACATCACCGGATTGATCCTTTCCGGAATTTTCTTTTCAGAAATTTCAGAAGTGTTTTTTTCTCCGTTTGATTCCATCGCTTTGACGTTCTCATGCCGATTAGCTCTATGCCCGGCGGACTTTATTTCCGCCGCCACGGACGCCTCGACGGTTGATGCCGTCTGCACCTCGCCCAAGGTGCGCTTGATTTTCGCTAATTGTTCCTTAACCTTTCCTGAGATTTGTGCTTGGTCGCCTTCACTCTCATCGCTCGGTTTCTCCGGATGGTAACCCAGCAGGGGGCTCAATAATGGCTCCACCAGGGCCAGCGTGATTTTCCGTTCTTGCGCCAACCGGGCCATGGCCGGGGCTTGTTTTTCCATGACCGCCAGCGCCAATAAGCGCTGCGGAAACGCAGCTTCCAAACCCTGACCCACAGCAAACGTGGAAGCGGTAAGGCCGTTTTTCGTCGGATTGAACGAGGCTTGAGAAAGCGCTTTAACGGCATTGAGCAATTGGTTGCTCGCTGCCGTCGCCTCGGCGGGCAAACCGGCAGCCAACGGCTGGTTCAGTTTGGCCCTGACGGCTTTCAGCGCTTTTTGTCTTTCAACGAAGAGTTTATGCCCGGTTTCCCCCACGCCGAACTTTTCAAATACATCTTTTAAATCCGCTTGAATGCTTTTGATCAAATCAGCCGGCCGATTTTCGGCTGGCACTTTCGCCCAGACTGCTTCCCAGACTTTGCCGGCCTTAGCCAAATTCTCCCAAAGTGCAGCTTCCGGGAACGCGACCCGCATCAGCTGCGCGAGCTGGGAGTCGCCCTTTAGCAGAAGGTCCGCGGACACGAGCTTTCCTGCCTGTACCAGCGCAGCCAGCTCTTCGCCCTGGGCCAAGTCGCGGACAAAGGCCAGCATTTTTTCATCCGGCGTGAGGGCGGCGTCCTCGCCTTCGAGGCTTACCGGGGTCAACGGGGTTTGGTGCCAGCGGATGGCCAACAACCCCAACAACCGCGGATCGCGCAGAGCCTGGTCCATGACTGCTTGCTCGGCCGGACTGAATTTATCCTCATTGGTAAACCCCTTCAAGCGCTCCACCACGGTTTCCACCGAAGTTCTGAACATGGTGCCTTCATACTCGGGCTTACCAAAACCAAAAGTTTGAATGGAGTACCCAATGGCCCGTTCGATCAAATCATCTCCCTGGGGTCTGGGCAGCCGGCGACCTTTTGGCATGACTTGACGGGTTACCGTGGTTCCCACCCAACCGAGCACCGGCAGCAGTAAAGCGCTCAAGACGCTCAGATAACCGCTACGGCCGGAGGCAACCGGAGAAACTGCCTGAGTCAGGGCGTCCACCGTCTGCATCACCCACGGGCCCATTTGTTGCGAGAGGAACGCGGCCAGCATGCCCACGCCCAGCGTGAAGCCGTATTTCAACCCCTGGGGAGTTTGGGCATTGGTAAGTACGAAGTACGCAAAAATCATGGCACCGACCACCAACGCCAGCTGGCTTGCGGCCAGCAAAGCCGCGGGCAACGTAAAGGTCGCGCTGACCGCCAAAGCCGCCAGCAGCACGGCACCGCCGATCGCCTGCGGCTGCCAAGCCGCGGCCGCGTTTTTAATTCCCTGCCAGGCGTTGGCGGCCGCCGCCAGCAACGGTTGCCAACCCGGAGCGGTCTGAGCGGTTTCTTCCAGGCTTAAAAGTTTGTTGCGGTTTTCAGCCAAGTCCTTGGCCTTGACGATTTCCATCTGATACCCGTTGCCGAGATCTTCCTTGGCCTGAATGAACGGCAAATAAGCGGAGTTGTCGGTTACGTTGGCGGCGGGACGCAGCACCACGGCATAATCGGACCCTTGTACCGGAAAAGCGTAAATCCGCTTCTTCAGATTGGAGACCGTGCCCTGGTAATTGAAGAACGCCGGAGAACCCGCCTGGGCCGCGTCCAGGGCCTGCAAATGTTTGGCCAGAAATGCTTCGGAGTCATGCCCGGTTTCGAGGAGATCCTCAAGTTCCTTATAGATCTCCCGCACTTCTTTCCAATATTTGACAAAACCCAGCTCATTAAACGCCGAAGGCGGCGCGAACATGTTTTGACTTTGCGCCAGCAGGGCTTCGGCCGGGGCGCGGCGGTTGAGCAGCAGGGAAAAATAGGGGTTCTCGTCATAGGTGTGCGTGAGACGGGGTTTGATGGTGAGAAAAGAAACGCTTTGCTTTTTCAAAGCCGCTTCCACTTGCTGGTTGTGATAGCCGCCCGTAATCAACACGGCCAGGGTCTGCTGGTGCCGGTTCATCTGCCCGAGGATGTTTTGCACAAAGGCCTCGGAGCGTTGATCGGCTACTTCGTAAAAGTGCCCCGCGAGCTTGAGGTATTCGTCGAGTTTGACCACCCCCGTGTCCAGCGTGGAAGACACGCCGTTGCGGTAGGCGAGATTGTCCAAAAATCCCACCAACGTGGTTATGGAAAACTCTTCGCGATGCGCCCGGTAGTAATCCAGTTCTTTGGCCGTGGCGCTGATGGCCAGCATATCGGCCATGATCTTCAACATGTCGGCATAATGATCCAAACGGCGCTGGTCCGGGGAGGTGTACAAACGTTCCCGGACGGCCTGGTCCAGATCCGCGGCATCGTCCACCAGTTTGTTATAATCCGAGTCCGTGGTGACAGGCACACTCTGCGTTTGGGCAAAAAGGTTCATGTGCGGAAACGTTGCCAAGGCGACGCCTTGTTTTCGGCTCTGCTCCAGTAAAAACTGGCAGTAGGTTTCCAGGGAAATAGTTTCACCCTCAAACTGCTCGCGGAAATGGTCTACCTTGGCCAGGTCCGTGGAGTACAGGGGCGCTTTGAGTTTTTCAATGACGTCTTTCAAATCCCCGCAGTACCCTTGGGCTTTTTCTCCCAAAAATTTCAGCAACGTGGTCTTGTCCTGCTCGTAGAGCGCTTGGTCTTCGACTCCCTCCAGCAGAAGAGTCGGGTGTCCCGTGGCGGCCAAGTACTCGCTGCCGGTTATGCGTCCGCGTTTTAAAAAGTACTGCCCGACATTGGTCTTCACCGTAGGGCGGGGAAACTCGGCATGTTGCCGGACGTTCACAGTTCGGCTTTCGCCTTCAACGCCGATGAGTCTGAGCCCGTTCTTTTTCGCCAGCGTGCCCAAAAGCGCGGCAATGTTGCTCTGCACTTCGTAATTGCAATGAAGGTCATGAATATACACCACGGTTTTTCCGGATTTTCCACGGAAACTGCTGACCACACGTCCCAGTTCCGCCGACACGTCAACCGCCGCTCCGTTGACCACAAAAGCACTTCCCGCGGAAAGTTTTCCCGCCGACACCGGGTAGGTCGCGGCCTCGAAAGCAAACGCCAGGGTGGGAAAAATAAACGAAGCCGAAACCATCAGGGTAATGCTCTTCACCCAGGTCTGCCAAAACCACGACCGGCGCAGCAGCCACCCCCGGGAAAAACCGTTGGTCTTCAATTTTTGATCAACCGGATGAGCCATCGGGAACGCCCCCTCTGCAATCTGCCCGGGTAACAAGGGCAAAAAAATCCAGCACATTTTCCCGGCCTAAACCGGAAAAAGCAAGCAAGTGACTTTTTCTCAAGTTAATCAAAGTATAGCATACGAAAAAATCGAAAGCAAACGTGCTAAAATTATACGCTCTCATTTATATGCCTAATTTTAAAGGGTATTTCCGAAATTTTTAAAAATAATTCAGATGCATCAAGCCTATCTGAAAAATCCGCTCATTTTCTCGTAAAGGATTTGAAAACAGAAAATTTAAAGTGCCGAGGTTTGCTTTAAGCTCTTTTCCGAACTGCGAAAGCAACTGCCAGGAGGGAAAAAAATAAGATAAGGAAAGAAAACACCACGATATTGCCGAAGCGGGTAAAAAAAGTCCGGTAGTTCGGGGTATAGGCGACATCTTCCAGCTTGAACCCCTCTTGAAAATAAGGCAATGGCCGGGAAATGTTTCCCCAGGGATCAATCAGACAGGTGGGTCCCGTCATGTTGGCTTTGGCCATGTACACGCGGTGCTCAATAGCCAAAAACACGGACATAGCCGTATGCTGGTAGCTCATGGCCGAGGTCCCGGCCCAGCGGTCATTGGCCATGCCCGCAAAAAGCCGCGCGCCCCGCCGGGCCAATTGAAAGCCCAGCTCTTCAAAATGATCCTCATAGCAGATCAGCGGCGATAGGTTCAGATCGCCGAACACCAGGGACGCATACTCATGCCCGGGTTCAAAATCCACGGGAATGGGTTCGCGCACCACGGCATGCAGGAATTTTTTTAAAATCTCCCAGGGTATGTATTCCCCAAAGGGAACCAGTTTGATTTTACGGTAACGCCCGAGGGTTTCGCCGGCGGGGCCGAGCAAAAACGAGCTGTTGTAATGATGGTAGCCTTGACCGTCGGCGTTGTTTTCCTGGACGTATTCGTTGCTGGTCAACAACGTAGGCACGCCCCCGGTTTTAACCAATCCCCGCAGGCGGTCTTCCCATTCGCGCTCGGAGGGGTAATCCAAAATCCCCGGGAAGCAGGATTCGGCCCAAATAATCAGCGCCGGTTTTTGGGCCACGGCCTGAAGGTGCAGGCGCTGCATGCGGTCCAGCAAACTGGTTTTGTATGCCCGGTCCCAACGCGCGGTGGTGTCGGTGTTGCCTTGCAGCAGGGCTACACGGAAATGCTTTTGCGGAGCGCGTACAAACATAACGGCCTCGACCGCGCCCACGCCCAAGAGCACCACCCACAGTGTCACCAGCAAAGCCGTGACGCTGCCCAGCACCGGGCGCTGCTGCCACTTTGCCCGCCACGCGGCCGGCTTGACCGCCTGCGGCCAGGCTCCTGGCCACGCGCCCCACCCGGAGGCAACCACACGCGCCAGCGCCTGAGCCAGGATCACATTGACCCAGGCTACCAGAAAAGAAATCCCGCCCACCCCGGCCGTGGCCGCGATTTGCCGGATGAGCACGTTGCTGTATTGCGTATGCCCCAAGGAACCCCAAGGCCAGCCGCCGAAGAGCACATGCCCCCGCAGGTATTCCCAAGCCACCCAACCCAAAGGCAGCACCAGGGCATCGGGCCAGCGGAGCCGCTCGGAAACAAACTTGGACGTGGCGCTGAAAAGCCCCATGTAAAAAGCGCCGCAAACGGAAAAAATCAGCCAGGTGAATTGATTGCTGACATTGGTGTCGCGGTTGATCAACGTGATCCACGACAAAATCCCCAGATAATAAATGAAGCCCAGCACCCAACCCTGCACGAAAGCGCCGCGCCAGCCCGATTGTCGCCATAGATAAATGAAGGGCACCAAGGAAACCCAGGCCAAATACCCCGGAACGGCGGAAAAAGAGGCGACCCAGACATTGGGCCAGGAAAGCATGAGCAATATGCCGGATAAGGGAGCCAGAGCCCAAAGAACCCAACTCGGAACATTTTTCGCTGCGGTTTTCTCAGGCGGGGTGGATGTCGGCATAAAATAAGTATAGCATAAAAACCTGTTCGCGACACTCTCTCCGAACACTACCGAAACCGTTTCCGCCTTTCGTCTCAACGTTCAGAGCCTAAATTTCCCAACAAATTTATCCACGGATTTTACCAATAGCCACGGCTTAAAGAACTTTATGGCACGAATAACCAAACATGTGACACATCGAAAAAAAATATTCCCCTCCCTCGATGGGAGGG
>JAAXVQ010000229.1 GCA_013335425.1 Candidatus Firestoneibacteriota bacterium
CTTCGGATGTGCTTTGGTCCGGCGGGCTCACCTACTTGTCGGCCGTTTGGGCCGCACGTGCGGTCCCGGGGTGGTTTCCCAGCAATGACAAGCCTAAGCCCGCAGCTTCTTCCTGGTTGAAAAAAACCCTCATCGCGCTGGCCGGTACGATCGTACTGGCCGGTCTGGCCTTTTTTTTCCTTTTGGCCACGCCTTTTTATAAAATATGGGAAGGCGTGGTTCCCGGAACCGCCCCCGACCGGATCATGCTCAAACTCCCGCAGGGCTTGACCCAAGTTTTTCTGGAACACCGGCAACAAAACGCCCCCCTGCAGGCGCGGTTGGAAATCCATGGTTTCGGGTTCCCCAAGCTTTACCTCAGGGGAAACTGGCAGGTTAAGCGGCAAACGGACCTTTGGGAAGCGCAATTGCTGCTGGATTTGCAGGGCTGGGTTACTGAGAAAAAAAGTGTACTGCATGTGTATGTATTGCCGGAAGTCACGGTCATTCCCGCGCCCTCACCGGGAAGCGACACAAAAATTTGGCTGGACCAAAAACCCGTCTTAGATCGGAATTGACCTTCGACAACCGACGGCTCAGGTATGTAAAGGCAACGGTTCCGACAAAGGTGTCGCAGGATTTTGTTGTACAGGCAGGCGGATGGTAAAGGTCGTACCTACACCCTCCAAACTTTCGGCTTCCAAAGTGCCGCCATGTTCCTGAATGATCCCGTAACTGATCGAAAGACCCAATCCAGTTCCTTGCCCCGGCTCCTTGGTTGTAAAAAACGGTGTGAACACATGCTTTAAATCTTCAGCCTTAATCCCCGGGCCGGTATCTTTGAAACGGATCACCAAATCTTTTCCCTCACAAAAATACTGAATGCTCAACGTCCCTCCGTTTTGCTGCAGAGCATCACGCGCGTTGTTGAGCAAATTGACGAACACCTGGGTAAGCCTGTGCTGATCCCCAAAAATCGGCGGTACATTGTCCGCAAATTCGGTGCATAGCCTGATATCGTCAAATTGGCGCAAATTAATCACCAACTCCAGAGTGTTTTTCAATACCGCCAATACGTCAATCCACTCGCGAATCGGTTTTTCCTGACGGCCGAACGTGAGAAAGCTCTTAATAATTTGATCAATACGCATGATATTTTCTTTCAGGACCAAAAATATTTTTTCCCGTCTCCCGGAATCGGAAACCCCTTGGGCGAGAGCCTCAACATAAATGCGGATGACCGAAAGGGGATTGTTGATTTCATGCGCCAGACCGGCTGCCATTTTGCCCATGCCGGCAAGATGGTCGGCTTGGGTCAACTTATAACGCATGATCTCTTCTTCCGTAATGTCTTCGGTCATGAGAATCAAACGCTTGAAATCAGGGGCGCCGTCCGTCTCCTTCACGGTCACGGGCAGAAAAGAATACCGCAGCCTGTGCTCGCGTTGGTTGGCGTCCATTATATCCCAACGGCGTCCGACCAAGTTGATTTCGGGATTGGGGCCGGCGAGTTCACGGGCATCGGCGAGAATGTTCTGAAGCATTTCCATCGAAAAGAGGCTGCCGGGACTTTCCCGGCACGTGCCATCCACGTTTTCACATTTGAAATGCACGCCATTGGAATATAAACAGGCCAGGTCTTCCCCAAAAATCACCACACCCAAGGGCGTGTATTGCAGGATCTTGGTCAATTGCTCCTCGGCGCGGCGCGCTTGCCTGTCCGCTCTCCGGATCTGAGTTACTTTTTCTTCCACCAGACGGTTTAGATTTTCATTGATGAACCGCAATTGTTGCTCGGTCCGGCGTTTGACTTCCACCAGCCAGGTACCCAGCACCATGATCGTTAAATGGCAAATCGCCACAGAAATCACGGCATATGTAAAATCCAGCCCGATTTGGTTCACGGATTGCTGGTACAAACCGTGCGGCCAGAGCATAAAAAGCAAATCAACCGCAAAGATAATCGATCCGGTGATCAGTGCTGCAGGCCAGCCGATAAGGATAATATTGTAGACAATGACCGACGTGAACGTCAGCAGAAAAACCATGAAAAAATAGCGCGGATTGTGCATCAAATCCGCCACGGAAGTAAACGCCAAATAGGTGAAAATAAAAATCAAAAAGTTCCGTTTACAATTCTCCAGGGTCACCCGGCGCAAAAGGACCCAGCTGTATGCCAGGCTTCCCAGGAGCACCAAATAAAACGGCAGATATTTTTCAGGTGCAATGAACATCCAAGCCGTAGGTAAAAAGCTCAAGGAACAGGCAAGGTTGAGCCAGAGGCAAATTTTAAAAAGCTTATATTCCTGCTGGGGGGCTGGAATTTCCACGCCTTAATATCCCTTCCACCAACGAATAATCGCCGGAACCGTCACCACATACAGCACCAAGGCGCCCAAGCCTTCCGCCGGATATTGGATCACCGGAATCATGGTGTCCCAATGCAGAATATCATTGTACTGCCATATTTTCAAGACATGTAACCCGAACAATTCATTGGATAAAAGCAACGGCACGCCCACCAAGGTGTCGGTCAACATCACTCGGACCCCGGGACGGCTGCCGGGCGCAGCGGAATTGAACCAACGGTCATAGCAAAGGTCGGAAAGAAAAACCAACCAAGAAAACATAATCCCCCATCCGGCAATAACGGCCAGGGAGACATCGCGGTACAAATACGCTTGGAGGTGGTATGTCCATTCGGGTTCCGTAATGACCTCTATGGTCAGGCCCAGCAAGGCGCCCGGGGTCCAAAAACGCCAAAAAGGACGGTTAAAAAGCTTTCTGAAGGCCAACCAGGATAAAACCAAAGATACGACCGTCAACAGTTCCCCGCGCCATAAAAACAGAAAATTTTTCAACATCAGCTCCTCCCCGGTTTGCGGCTGCGAGACCACAAACATTCAAAAAAGATTTGAAACACGATCACCGCAGGCACCCCGGGCAGGTAAAAGAGCACTTCCTCCAGCGGCACCAACCCCACCTTGATGCCCCAGAGTTTTTGATCATTCCAAATCCACCACCCGTAATACAAGGCCAAATTTTCCAAAGCAAACATAAAAAAAACAAAAATGCCCGTTGCCAGCCAAAAGGCGCGCTTATGAGTTTTTTTATAAATCCATGGCAGGGTGGCGGTCACAAATGCGGAAGCGGCCACCACCCACCAAATCCAATAAAGCTGTTTTTTGCCTTCACGATATTCGAAACGTCCGCCGTGGTCTGCGCTCATGGGTTCACTCCCCGACCGTGATTCCGGGGCTGATGCCCCGCCGTCTATCCCTATCTCCGAACCACGCCACCAGCCCGTAATATCCAAACGGGATCAACCAGGCAAATGCCCACCAAAACAGATATTCTTCCAGCGGTTCCCCGAGAAAATCCAGGCCGATCATGCTGTTGTACTCATATGAAAAAGTCCAGGCACTAAACATTTTCCGGCTCATAAGTTCGTTTACCGTTTGTAACGTCATAATGCAAACCGCGCTGGAACAGGCGCTGGCGCGGTGAACAAAACCCAATTTCGGCCAAGTGCGAAAAAAGGCCCAACTTGCCCAGATCCAAAGCAGAATATCCAAAAACAAATACCAAGGCAATTTCATTACCCACCTCCCGGATGGAAATTCAAAACCAGCCGAACAGGCACCTGCCGTTCACGACTTTTTAAGGAAATTTCATAAGCTCATGATGTCGGAGTCGGGAAAAACATGCGGAGCGAAAAAAGTATTTGGCGGTTCGCGCTTGATAAAGCACTCAAGAAACGCAGGTTTACGTTTTGGAAAAAAGCAGGGAACCTATGCGCGAAAACTTCGGTGGAGAGTACAAACGGCGGGATCCAAAACCCTGACATTTCGCCATCACCTCTGCTTGGGATTATTCCCTTGAAAGCATCGGCAATTTCGGAAAATGTCCGTATTATTTTTTCAAAGTTTTCATGATTTCACGAACATGGCGTTCATCAAGTTTGTTGCCGCGGGGGGCATAAGCGGCCAAGGCGTGAAAGAGCAATCCCACACCCCAACCCAGCAGGGGCCAAATGACCCAAGCATATCCATGCCAGGCCAGGAGGTTGAGCAGCCCTAAGGTGATTTGGCAAATTAGAAAAACTACCGCATGGCGGTAGAAGTGCTTCTGCGACTGCAAACGCCGAACCGCTTCACGGTATTCCCCGGTCATGCCCGAATTCATGCGAACCGCCCCTTCCCGCGCACCATAACTATTTTTTGATAGGGAAAGACTTATTAAAATTCCCCTCCCCAGGACTTGGTGGGAGGGGACGAAGGGGAGGGGGTAAAAGC
>JAAXVQ010000230.1 GCA_013335425.1 Candidatus Firestoneibacteriota bacterium
GGCAGTTTCCGGGGAAACCGCCTGTTGCCGCACTTCCGGGCTTTCCAATTGCGTGACCCGATTGTCCGCGCCTCGGATTTCCTTGATCAGCGTGGGCTGCGGGAGCCAACCGTCGTTGGCCACAGCGGCATAGGCAGCCGCCGTTTGGAGCGTGGTTACGGCCACTTCCTGCCCATAAGGCACCGAGGCCATGGTGGCGGCGTTCCAACGCCCGGCCGGTTTCAACAGACCCGAAGCTTCGCCGGGAAGTTCCACGCCCGTTGCCCGCCCAAACCCGAACCCGTGGGCGTAGCGCACCAAACGCTCGGCCCCCAACCGCTGTCCGATCTTCACCGCCCCGATGTTGCTGGAAAAGCTGATGACGTCCTTAAACGAGAGCAGGCCGTGGGGTATGTGATCGCGCACCACCCGGCTGCCGAACACGGCATTGCCCTGTTCGCAGTTGAACATATCGGCTTCCTTAAACACGCCCTCTTCCAAAGCGGCGGCGGCCGTAAAAATCTTAAACGTCGAGCCGGGTTCATACATGTCGCGTACGGCGCGGTTGCGGCGCGCTTCCCCGGAAAATTGCCAAAACCGGTTGGGGTCGAACTGCGGCCAATTGGCCAAGGCCAAAATTTCGCCGGTGTGCGGGTCCATGACCAGCACCGATCCCGAAACCGCCTTGTATTTCTCAATGACCTGGGCCAGTTCGCGTTCGGCCGTGTGTTGTACAACCTTGTCGATGGTCAACACCACGTCCTGCCCGGATTCCGGGGCCTTGAGCGTGCGTGTCGAGGTGAGCACCGTCCGGCCTTGGGCATCGCGCGCGATGCGCATCCAACCCGCGGTGCCGTGGATGAGACGTTCAAACTGCAGCTCCACGCCGTCGAGCCCCTGGTTGTCTACGCCCACAAAACCCAGCACATGGCAGGCCAAGGCGCCTTCGGGGTAGACGCGGCGGCTCTCGGACAAGCGATGGACGCCGGGCAGGCGCAAAGCCTCCAAGCCCGCGGCCGCGGCGTCCGTCACCTTGCGCCGCAACCAAACGAATTCGCGCGAAGTTTTAAATTTCCTTTCCAAAACAACCGCGCTGACGCCCACCCAGGGCGCCAAGGCCCGGGCCGTCTGCACGGGGTTTTGGATTTCCGAGGGAACCGCAAAATAAGAAAAACATTCGCGGTTGAACGCCAAGGGACGGCCGCAACGGTCATAAATGTTTCCCCGGGCGGGCTGAATTTCCACCGTGCGTTCCTGCTGCCGCTGAGCCATTTGGGCCAAGTGCCGGTGTTGAACGATCTGGAGATAAAACAGACGCGCGGTCAAGGCCGACAACGCCAGGGCAAAGCAGGCCAACACCACCCGCGCCCGCAGGTCCATGCCCTTATCCCCCAAGATGCGCCTCCCGGCCGGCTTCGGCTTTAAACCCCGTCACGGCCCGCCAAAAAGCCGCGCCCCGTTCCCACCAAGTCAAGGGGAGCGACCAAACGCCGGCCAAACCCCGGGGCGCGTCCGCGGCCTCGACGATGAACACCGTCTGATCCTTTAACGGCAAACCCAATCCCAAACGGCCGCGGGCCACGCTTTCCACGCGTTCCAAGCTGGCGAGCGAATTGCGCTGCGTCAGCAGGTTCTGCTGAACATCCAAAAGGTGAACGCGTTCGGCCTTGAGACGGTGCAGGTCATACCCCACCTTCACGTTCTGCATTTCCAACCAAACCCGCAAACCCAACAGGGCGAAAAGCAGCAGCAAACCGCCGAAGATCACCCAGACGCGGCGAAACGCCACCTTGCGGTCCAAGTGCGTGCCGCGCATGAAATAAATGGTGAGAAACTCAGGGTCCAAACCCGGGAGACGGCGGCGTGCGTGCATGCTCAACCCTGCCTGCGGCGCAGCGCGGCGCGTAAACGCGCGCTGCGCGAGCGCGGATTTTCGGAGACCTCGGCCTCCGTGGGACGAACCACATGGCGTGTGAGAATCTCCCACCCGCCGGCCCGAAAAAACTGTTTAACGATCCGGTCTTCCAGCGAGTGAAAGCTGATGACCACCAGGCGCCCGCCCTCTTCCAGCAGCGCCGCGGCCGCAGCCAACCCTTGTTCCAAACTGCCCAACTCGTCATTGACCACCAGGCGCAAAGCCTGAAACGCCCGCGTCGCCGGATGGATTTTCCCGGAGTACCCCACGGCCCGTTTGGCCACTTCCGCCAATTGCAGGGTGGTGCTCAAAGGGCGCTGCCGGACAATGGCGTGCGCCAATTGGCGCGACCGCCGTTCACCGCCGTAGGTGTAAAACCAATCCGCCAGTTGCTTTTCATCCGTATGGTTGACGATTTCCGCGGCCGTCACGCCCCGGCTGCGGTCCATGCGCATGTCCAAGGGCGCGTCCTGTTGAAAGGAAAACCCGCGGTCGGCATCGTCGAACTGAAACGAAGAGACACCCAAGTCCATCAGGATGCCGCGGAAACCGGAAATGCCCAGTTCCCGCGCGGGCCCGGCAAGTTCGGAATAATTGGCGTGGATGAGGTGAAGGCGTTCGCCGTAGGTGAGAAGCCGCTGCCGGGTTTTTTCCAAGTTCTCAGCATCCCGGTCCAGACCCAGCACGCGCCCGCCGGGGGCCGTGGCCTGCAACAGCGCTTCCGTATGCCCGCCGCCGCCCACGGTCAAATCCGCCCACCACCCCTCGGGTTCGGGGTGCAAAAAAGCGAGGGCTTCCGGGAGCATGACGCTGCGGTGGCCGCTCATTAGGCGGCCGCCATGCAGGGATGATAACTTTGCACGGCTTCTCCGGCCGTGGCATAAATCCGGAACATGCTGCGGATCAGAGTCAATTCAAATACGTGCTGCAAACCGGCGCTGACGCCCGCCAGGCGCAAATCACCGGCCATGGTACGTAAAAACCGCAAGCGTTCGGCCAAGATGCCGATGCCCGTGATGTTGATGTGCGAGACCCGGCTGAAATCCAAAACAATCTGGCAATGTCCGCCGTCCACTTGGGCGGCAATGCAATTTTTCACTTCCACGGCTTCTTCCATGTCCATGTCACTGCACAGCGTGAGTACGATAACGCCGGATTGCTGACTGGTTCTAACGGTCATTGAGACATCTCACCTCCTTTCCGTTTTATCGGGTAACATCACTGCTAAGCACAGATGAAATCTCAAAGCGTCGATTAAAACCTTGTACCCAAAAAAGTCTTAATCAGCGTACATCTGCGTCATCTGCGGATAGCCCGTTTTTTGAATTAGATGTCCTGAATCTGTTCCGCAATTTCTTCCAAGGATTTACCTTTTTCCAAATAATCCCGCCAACGTTCCGGTGACCAGATTTCAATGCGGTTGGAAACACCCACCACCACCGCGTCACGCCCGATGCCCGCAAATTGCCGCAACGACAACGGCAGGCCGATGCGCCCTTGTTTGTCAAACGGGCAGTCAATGGCGCCGGCGAGCAAGCGGCGCACAAAATAGCGGTCGTCGCCGCGGTTGAGG
The DNA here is from genome assembly GCA_013335425.1 of Candidatus Firestoneibacteriota bacterium. Classification (GTDB taxonomy): domain Bacteria; phylum Oederibacteriota; class JAAXVQ01; order JAAXVQ01; family JAAXVQ01; genus JAAXVQ01. The sequence continues at coordinate 3,468 of JAAXVQ010000230.1, forward strand.
GGGCGTGAAATAATTTTTTCTTCAAATTTTTTCCACTCGTCGAGCGGATACCCGAAGAGGCATAAATCCAAGCCTTGGGTCACAATCAGACGTTCGGGTACCTGTTTTTCAATCAGGATTTCCCGAAAACGCGAAGGAATGGACAAGCGTCCCTTATCATCTAATGTATGTTCATAACTTCCCATGAACATGAGGTTATCCCCACTTTCCACCACTTTTCCCCACTTCTTGGGATAATCTAACCCCCAGGGCCCATTTTGTCAATAAATAAATTGTTTTCCTAACTTAAAAAAACATTGGTTAGATTTTTAGTTAGGTTTATAGAGGGACGGTCCGAGTGGGCTAGTTTTTGGAAATTAAAACAAAATACTCTAAATGGATAAAATTAAATTTTCTCTATTTTTTGTCATTCCGAGCGAAGTGAGGAATCTGGAAAAAATTTTAATCAAAAGGCTTTTCAGAAGACCTCTCGCTGTGCTCGAGGTGACAACCATGCTTTGATTTAAAATTTTTAAAAATCGAGTAATTTTATCAAAAAAATTCAAGTGATATGTATGTCTTTAGTTGGTGTGCTAATCACATTGATGGGAATAGATATAGTTGGGGATGAGATAAATCAAATTATGGGAACTTTACTTATTATTTGCCTTGCGATTGGTGGTTTTACACTATTTACAACCAAAATACCTGTATTGATTGAACCCTCAATTGAAGAAAAACTATAATAAACGTTAATAATAATTAATACCTATAATAACATGGGCGATAATCTTGTCTCCATTAGTGGAGG
>JAAXVQ010000231.1 GCA_013335425.1 Candidatus Firestoneibacteriota bacterium
TTAAAGCGGAATTCAATTCGCACCCTCATTTGAAAGGCACCGTGGCCATGGCGCGCGCCGCGGACCCGGATTCGGCCGGCAGTCAATTTTATATTTGTCTGGACACGGCTTCTTTTCTCGACGGCAAGTATACGGTGTTCGGCCAAGTGGCGGAAGGGCAGGATGTCGTGGACAAAATTCGTCGTGGCGACAAAATGCTAAAAGTATATATCAAATAGCGTGCCAAATCTCTTTTTTGAAAGTAAAAAAAATAAAAAAAATTTTTTTACTTTGTAAAAATTTCTTCCACTATACTACATAGTGTGGTATAAAAATTCAAACAGTACGAGGGGAGGTGAAAAAATGGCGGTGAAGAAGGCTAAAAAAGCAGTGAAAAAAGCGAAAAAGAAGTAGTTCAGTAGGTTGAGCTTTAATATATGTATAAAACCGAGAGGGCCCAAAAGGTTCTCTCGGTTTTATTTTTTATAGTTAAAATTTTTGCAAACCTCAGAAAAAACCCGATATTTCTCAAGAAATAGCTGATATTTCTGTATTAGCAGATTTTATGCCTTTGCCGTCACTTGAGAAAAATAAAAATAAACCAGTAAACATAAATTGACATTTTGCGCATTCTTGATAAAATATGTAATTTCCAAAAAAGTGATTTAAAGAGGGACGTGTGAAGCCGAATCCCCGTCAGTCGGAAGAAATTCAATCGGACGAATGGAAATTGATTTTCTTAAGTCTGGGCATTTTTTCCCTGGCGGCTTTTGTGGCCCTGGTTTCTTTTTCTTCACCCACGCCCCGAGTGGGGGACAAGGTTTTTTTATATCTCTTTGCCTTTTTGGGATTGGGACTTTTGGCGGCGATGATTATTCACCGCTGGTTTGAACGTCTGCATCTCAACCGCGAGGATGACGAATGGCTCTGAGCATGACGGGTTACGGTCGGGGCGAAGCCAAGAGCCCGGGCGCGGCGGTGGTGGTGGAGTTGAAGTCCGTCAATCATCGCCACTTCGAAGCCGGGCTGAATCTCCCCGCGGGCTTTTGGGCCCTGGAAAACAAACTGCGGGAGCAGTTGCGCGCTCAATTGCAGCGGGGTCACGTGGATCTTTGGATGCAGGTTTCCGCTCCGGCGTTGGAGAATAAAGTACCGGTTGCGGACCAGGACATGGCCCGGCAGAATCTGCTGACAGTGAAGCGCTAGGGAAACGAGTTGGGACTGCCCGGTCCGGCGGACTTGCGCTGGGTCGCTTCCCTGCCCGAGGTGATGCGGTTGGAGACCCGCCCGTTGCCGCTTAAGCGGTTGGAACCTTTGGTGCGCGGCGCGCTGGCGCAAGCCTTGCGGCGTTTGCAGGCCATGCGCCGGACCGAAGGGCAGCGCCTGGTGAAGGACATCCGGCAGCGGCTGGCAACGGTGGTGCGTCTGCGCCGGGAAATTGCAGCGCGTGTACAGGCCAACGCTCTATCCGGCAAAAACGCCGAGGCGGGTGCCGAGGGAAAAAGCAACAACGGATTTTCCGCGCGCACGGATGTGCCCGAAGAATTGGTGCGCCTGCAATCGCACGCCGCGCAGTTTGCCGAGTTTTTACGTTCGCGGCGGCCGGTGGGGCGGGCGTTGGATTTTTTAATTCAAGAAATGAACCGCGAGGTCAACACCATAGGCTCCAAATCCTTGGATGCGCAGATCGCCTACCGGGTGGTGGCCGCCAAGGAAGAAATGGAAAAAATTCGCGAACAAGTACAGAACCTCGAATAGTGCCGGGATTTGCCGCGGCGGTGTTGAGGTTCGGACCCAAGGACGAGGCATGGGAGCAACCCGGAAGACACGCGGCCTGCTGATTGTCATCTCGGCGCCCTCGGGCGGTGGCAAGACCACCATCTGCGAACATCTCTTGAGAAAAGATCCGCGCCTGGTCCGCTCCGTCTCCGCCACTACGCGGGAACCTCGCGGGCAGGAACGTGAGGGGCGGGATTATTTTTTTCTGAAACCGGCCGTGTTCGACCGCCGTGCAAAGCAGGGGGCGTTTTTGGAGTGGGCGCAAGTGCACGGTCACTGCTACGGGACGCCTTGGCGCGAAGTTCGCCGCCGCCAGGCTCAGGGGCGGGACGTGGTTTTAACCATTGACGTGCAGGGGGGCTTAAGCGTAAGACGCCAGGACCCGCGCGCGGTGCTGATCTTCGTCAAACCCCCGTCGCTGGGCGTGCTGCAGGCGCGCCTGCAGGGCAGAGGTACGGACAGCCGCGAAACCATCCGCCGGCGTTTGAAAAACGCACGCTGGGAAATGTCCCAAGCGCGGGCGTACGATTACAGCGTGGTGAACGACACGCTCGCTCAAGCCGTAGCGCAGATCGAGACCATCATCGCGGCCGAGCGGTTGCGGACGCCGACCGAAAAAAAGCAGCGCCCGGCGGGGAACCGCCGGACCTAAAACGCACCAAGCGGATACGGATTTGAATATCGTGTCCGAAATGACGAGGAGGCAGCATGCGCAAGCAAGATTTGGGTCTGGAAAAGATTTTGGAAAAAATCGGGAGCAAGTACGAAGCCGTGGTGAGAATGTCCATTGTGGCCAATAAGATCTGCGATGGTGAAATTCAAGTGGACCGGCCGACCTCGGAAAAGGTGACGACCGCGGCCATGGCGCAATATGTCCGTGAAGCGCAGGATAAACCCGCTCCGACGTCCGGCGAAAAAGCCTAACCCCGTAAGTCATGATGTCCGGGCGGCGGGTGATATTGGGCGTGTGCGGCGGGATCGCGGCCTACAAGGCGGCGGATCTGGCGCGACGTTTGACCCAAGAAGGTTGTGAAGTCACGACGGTCATGACGGCCAATGCTTGCCGTTTTGTAACGCCCTTGACCTTCCGCACGCTGACCGGACGTCCCGTGGTCACGGAATTTTTTGCGGACCCGGCCTCGCCGGTGCCGCACATTTCCCTGGCGCAAGCCGCGGAGCTCGTGGTGGTGGCCCCGGCCACCGCCGACTGTTTGGCCAGGGCCGCCCAAGGGCGGGCCGACGATTTGCTGGCCGCCGTTTTGCTGGATACCGTCGCGCCCATTCTTTGGGCCCCGGCTATGAATACCCGCATGTGGGAACATCCCCTCACGCAAGGCAATGTAAAAAAATTGACGGACTTGGGCCACGCGTTTGTTGGCCCCTGCGCCGGTGTGCTGGCGTGCGGCGACACGGGGCAAGGCAAACTGGCTCCGTTGGAGGAGATCGTGGCCGCGGTGCGGGCCAAACTTATCCCGGCAGGTCCGCTCGCGGGCAAACGCGTTCTCATTACCGCCGGCCCTACGCGCGAACCTTGGGATGCCATCCGATATTTATCCAACCGCTCCAGCGGCCGCATGGGCTATGCCCTGGCGGCTGAAGCCCGGCGGCGCGGCGCCGAAGTGACCTTGGTCTCGGGTCCGGTGTCGTTAACGCCGCCTCTCGGGGTGCGCACACTGGCCGTGACGACCGCACAAGAGATGCACGCCCAAGCCATGGCGCTGTTTCCTGAAACCGACATTGTGATCGCTTCTGCCGCGGTGGCCGATTTCCGTCCCGCCGCACCCTCCTCACAAAAAATTAAAAAGCAGGATATGCAGGCGCACCTTGAACTGGTGCCCAATCCCGACATTTTAGCGGACATGGGGCGCGCCAAATCCCGGCAAGTGCTGGTGGGGTTTGCCGCCGAGAGCGATCCGAATTTGGAAAGCGCGGCCCTTAAAAAAATGAAAAATAAGAACCTGGACTTGATCGTGGCCAACGCGGCCGGGGGCGAACAGGATGCGTTCGACGCCGAACAATCAGCGGCGTTGCTTTTGGATGCCCGCGGGGGTAGACGGGAATTTGCCCGCCAAACCAAAGCCGGGCTGGCTGCTGAAATTCTGCAAAGTCTGGAAGCTTGGCTGCTGACCACGCCTCATGCGTAAACCTTCTTTCGCGTTTTTTCTGCGCTTCCTTATATTAATAGTATTCGGGATATGCCTGGGTGCAAGTGTGGTCGAGGCCAAAGCACAATGGTTTGATCCACCCTATGTCCCCGGAGAAGTGCTGGTGCAATGGGTGGATAATCCCGCCAACGAGGATTTGGTGACCGAAGCCCAGCGCTTGGGAATGTCCGCGGCTGCCTCTACGGGCGCGCTGCACACCGCTTTGATCGCAAGTTTGGGTGCCCGGAGCCGAACGCAACATGAGGCGATCAATAATGAACGCCTGGCCTTGCCGGCAGGGCTCACCGTGGAACAAGCCGTTGTACGTTTTAAAACTGCTCGGTTGGTCAAGT
>JAAXVQ010000232.1 GCA_013335425.1 Candidatus Firestoneibacteriota bacterium
CGGGTGCGGATGCGGTCTATTGCCTGGGAGACGTGGTGGGTTATGGTGCGGACCCCCGGGCTTGTCTGGACTTGGTGCGGGCGCAATGCGCGCTGACAGTGCGGGGCAATCACGAAGAAGCCCTGCTGCACATCGCCGGGCGGCAGGATATGAGCTCACCGGCCGAACAAGCGTTGGTCTGGACCCGGCAACAGCTTTCTGACGAGGATTTGCTGGCCTGTGCCGCGTGGCCGTTGGTGCTGGTGGGGGTGGATGCCCGTTTGGTGCACGCTTCGCCCGACGAACCGCTCAAGTTCAGGTATTTGTTCAGCCGTTTTGATTGCGAAAGCGCGTTTGGCGTCTTTCCTGAAAAAATTTGTCTCGTGGGGCATACCCATCTCCCGCTTTTGGCCGAAGAAATCGTTCCCGGCGTCCTGCGCACTTATACAGCCGGAGAAATCGAATTGAATACTAAAAATCGTTATTTAATCAATGTCGGCAGCGTGGGGCAGCCGCGGGACGGCAATCCCCAAGCGCGTTGGGTTTTGGTGGAAGATCATCCGCCGCGCGTGGTTTTTAAGGCGGTTTCATATAATATAGCGCAAGCCCAAGCTAAAATCAGGCAAGCCGGTCTTCCGGAGAGTTTAGCCGACCGTTTGGCCTTGGGCAGGTAATGGGAACCTCCGGCAATTGTTTCAAATTTAAACAAATCCAACTGATCTTGACAAAAGCCCTCCCTGCTTTTATAATCAATTGCTAAAACCTGTTTCATAATTAAGTAAATTGATTGAAAAAATATTTATGCCCTGGATAAACGCCTAGCAAGTTTAATACCGTCTCTGCGGAAAAATCCCGGAGCGGCTCGCTGCAAGAAGGGAAGCGGAACGTTGCCTCTCAATATTGAACTGAAAAATGAACAAAAATTAACCATTACCCCCATGCTGCAGCATGCTTTGAAGATATTGCAGCTGCCTACCCTGGAGTTGGCCAACTTGGTTAGGGATGAACTGGCTGAAAATCCCATGCTGGAAGAAAAAGAATCCGATGAAGTTTCTCCCATGGAGGTCTCCCTGGATACTGACGGGGAAATGCCCGCCTTGGAAACCGGGAACCACACTTCGGAAGTGACTTTGGATGCGGCCGGGGTGGGTCCGTTGGGGTTTGATATGGAAGAATGGAACCGTCATTTTTCCGACGACGGCTATGAAATACCCAAATATGAACAGAATTCCCAAAATGAGCTGCCCGAAGTGCAGGTGACCCGCAGCCCCAGCTTGGAAGAACACTTGCTCTGGCAGTTGCGCCTCGTCAGCAAAACCGAGGATGAATTTCACCTCGGCGAACTCATCATCGGCAACCTGGATGACCGCGGATTTTTGTCCCAACCCGTGGAGGATATTGCCCGGGAAGCCGAGGTGGAGACCGAGAAGGTGGAAGACGCGCTGGCCTTGGTGCAGACCTTGGAACCTTCGGGCATTGCGGCCCGCAATGTCATTGAGAGTTTGTTGATCCAGTTGCGCAACCTCCCCGAGCGTAATGTTTTGGCCGAACGCATCGTGGAGCGGCATTTTGAGGCTTTGGAGCGGCGGCAAGTGGACAAAATCGCCAAGGCCGAGAAGACGACCCGCGAGGCCGTCCTGGCCGCGGTGACCGTCATTGCCGGCTTGGACCCTTTTCCCGGGCGGCATCAGTTTTCCGACTCGGTGGAGTACGTCATCCCGGACGTGGTGGTGGAGAAGCACGACGATGATTACATCATCCTGGTTAAAGACGACAGCCTGCCGGAATTGAAAATCAGCCGGACTTACCGGCAAATGCTGCGCCAGCGCGGGGAAATGTCCGAGGAAACCAAACACTATCTGGAAGAAAAATTGCAAAAGGCCATTTGGCTCATCCGCAGCATCGAGCAGCGCCGCAAGACGCTCTACCGGGTCATGGAAACCATTGTCGATGTCCAAAAGGAATTTTTTGAAAAAGGCGTGGAGTTTTTACGCCCCCTGACGCTGCGCGAAATCGCGGAGCGCGTGAGCCTGCACGAGTCCACCATTTCCCGCGTCACCAGCCGCAAGTATGCGCAAACGCCGCGGGGCGTGTTTGAATTGAAGTATTTTTTCAGCAGCCAATTGAAGACCTCCGACGGCGGGGAAATTTCTTCGACCTCGGTCAAGGCTGCGCTGGCGGAACAAGTGAGTCAGGAAGAACCCAAGCATCCATTTTCGGATCAGCGCCTGACCAGTTTGCTCAATCAGCGGGGATTTCAGATCGCCCGCCGGACCGTGGCCAAATACCGGGAGGAACTCAACATCCTTCCGGCCAGCCGCCGTCGGCGTTTGGAGTAGGACCGTGCCCCCGGGGAACCCGGGGCGGAACCGGAAGACAAGGAGGAACGTGCGTTGAAACTGATCATCACTGGGCGGCAAATGGAAGTCACGAAAGGCATGGCGCAGTATATCCGCAAGCGTTTCGGCAAGCTGGCGACCTTTGTGGGGGCGGACGCGGAGGTGCATGTTATTTTGCGGGTGGAGGGCTATCGGCATCAGGCCGAAGTCACGGCCAAGAGCGGACCCTATGCGGTGGCGGCCAAGCAGATCACCAAGGACATGTATTCGTCCATCGACCTGCTGGCGGAGAAAGCAGGGCAGCAACTGGCGCGCCAGCACGACCGTCTGGCCCGCAAGTCCGGAGCGGTGATGGCGCCTGCGCCCAAGGAGTTGGTCCGGGCACCGAAACGGGAAGCGCCGGCGGTGGGGCGGATCGTGGAGGAGGAAGCTTCCGCGGGCAAGCCCATGACGCCGGAGGAGGCCGCCTTGCAGCTCAACGGGTCCCGCCAAGCGTTTATGGTCTTTGAGGACGTGCACACCGGCGACTTGAACGTGTTGGTGCGGCGCAAGGACGGGAATTTCAAGTTGATTGTGAAGGATTGAAGACTTCCGCCCGCGCGGAGGTTTAAACACGCGGAATAATTCCGGCAACGTCGAGGGTTGGGCATTCAAGGAGGCAAGTGTCATGCGTATTATGGATTTTCTTTCGGAGAAGAACATTACGGTGGATTTGAAGGCCAAGAACAAGCGGGAGATCATCGAGGAACTTACCGATCTGCTGGTGAAAAACGGCAACGTCGGGGACAAGAAAAAAATGGTCCAGATCCTGATGGAGCGCGAGGAATTGGGCTCCACGGGCATCGGCCAGGGGATCGCCATTCCCCATGGGAAATCGGAGGCCGTGAAGGAGTTGACCGCGGCCTTCGGTTTGTCCAAAAACGGCGTGGGTTTCGAGGCGCTCGACGGCGAACCCGTGTACATTTTCTTTCTGTTGGCCGCCCCGGAGGGTACCGCCGGCACGCACCTGAAGGCACTGGCGCGGATTTCGGGCCTGCTCAAGGACAAGTACTTCAGAAAAAAATTGATGACCGCGCAGTCCGTGGCTGATGTGGTGGAAGTGATCCAGGAAGAGGAAAAAGCCGCGCACTAACCGTCGCAGAGCACGCGTTCGACGGAAGCAGGCGGCATTCTCCCGCAGGGGGAGTCGGCCATGATCAATTTGCGCTTGGAAGAGTTGTACCTGGAACAAAAGGACAAGCTGACCCTGGAGTTGGTGGCCGGAGAGAACGGGTTGCAGCACAAAATCACCGTGCCGGACATTAATCGGCCGGGGTTGGCGCTGGCCGGGTATTTTGATTATTTCGCCTACGAACGCATTCAGGTGTTGGGGCGGACGGAGCTTTCGTTTCTCCAGGGGCTGGGCACGCAGCGGGTCCGTGAGATTTTTGAAAAGCTCCTCCAATGGGATGTGTGCTGCTTCATCATCACCCAGGGCCTGGAACCTCCGCTGGAACTTATGGAAACTTCGGTGGACAAGGACGTGGCCATTTTCACCTCGCTGATGCCCACCACCAAACTGATCGCGGATTTGACCATTTATTTGGAAGACAAACTCGCGCCGGAAACGAGCCTGCACGGTACCCTGGTGGATGTCTACGGCATCGGGGCGCTGATTTTGGGGAAGAGCGGCATCGGCAAGAGCGAGTGCGCGCTTGACTTGGTGGAACGCGGGCATCGGTTGGTCGCCGACGATTTGGTGGACATCAAGCGCACGGCCGAGCGCATCCTCATGGGCTCGGGACCCGAACTCATCCGGCATCACATGGAGATCCGGGGTTTGGGCATCATCAACATTAAAAATCTCTTCGGCATCGGCGCCATTCGCGACCGCAAGCGGATCGAACTGGTCATCAATATCGAGGAGTGGGACGAGAACAAGGAGTACGACCGTCTG
>JAAXVQ010000007.1:0-4998 GCA_013335425.1 Candidatus Firestoneibacteriota bacterium
CCGATCTTCCCCACCCGCGCCGACGCCGATTCCGGCTCCGGAAATTAAGGCTCAGGCCGTGGAACTCGATAAAAAGATTGAGGACGTTACCCGGCGGATTGCGGTGGGGCAGTTGGCCAAGGTGCAATTCGCCAGCGGGAAAGTCGACCTGACTCCGGCGTCCCTCAATACCATCCGGGAAGTGGCGCGCTTGATGAAAGCCTACCCCGGCATCACCGTGGCCATTGAAGGCCATACCGATGCCCAGGGTGTGGCCGACGAAAACTTGAAGCTTTCTCAAAGGCGGGTGGACGCGGTCAAAGCCTACTTGGTCGAAAAGGAAGGTCTGCAAGCCGCACACGTGCAGGCCGTCGGGTTCGGACAGACCCGTCCCGTAGCCTCCAATGCCACCCCTTCCGGGCGCAGCCAAAACCGGCGCGTAGAATTCAAAGTTGTAAATCAAGAACCCTAGCCCGAGAAACCGGCTGCCGGACTCACCCCTCTGCGGCTGATTTTGCGCGGTGATCCCGGCCGGCCGCAGTACCAGACATGTCAATCGTCCATACCTCCGGAGGACAAAACCATGCGTAAAGCAGGCAAACTCATCAAACATCTCGGTGTGCTGACTTCGGGCGGCGATGCCCCGGGCATGAACGCGGCGATTCGGTCCGTGGTCCGCAGCGCCTTGGACCGCAACTTGAAAGTCACCGGTGTACAACGCGGTTACTGGGGTCTGCTCAGCGGGGATTTCCAGGACATGGATTCACGCAGCGTGGGGAACATTATTTCCCGCGGCGGGACGATATTGCGCACGGTCCGTTGTCCGGAGTTCCGCGAGCGCCGGAACCGTGAGAAAGCCTACCGCCACATCACGGCGGCGGGTCTGGACGCCTTGGTGGCCATCGGCGGCAACGGCACTTCGGCTGCGGCCTATACCATCCACCAGGAGTTGGGCCTGCCCGTGGCCGTAGTACCGGCCTCGATCGACAATGATATTTTCGGCACGGACGAAACCGTGGGCTTTGATACGGCCGTCAACACCGCCGTGGAAGCCATCGACAAAATCCGCGATACGGCCGGTTCGCACGAGCGCATTTTTGTGGCCGAGGTCATGGGACGCAACAACGGGTTCATTGCGCAGGAAGTGGGCCTGTGCTGCGGCGCCGAGGCCGTGCTCGTGCCGGAAGTGGCCTTTGATTTGAAAAAAATCTGCCGGGAGCTGGCCCTGGGGCGCAAACGCGGCAAGCTCTCTTCCATCATCATCATGGCCGAGGGCGCGGGCGATTCGCGGAAGATCGCGGCGGAAATCAACGGGCACATGGGTCTGGAAGTGCGCGTCTCGGTTTTGGGTTACATCCAGCGCGGGGGCAATCCCAGCGCGCGCAGCCGGTTGTTGGCCGCGCGCTTGGGCAGCACCGCGGTCCGCGCGCTCTGCGAGGGGCGCACGGCCGTGCTGGCGGCGGTTCAAAAAGGCGCTTTCGTGGCCGCGCCGCTGCTGCCGGCCGTCAAGCAGACCAAGCGCATCGATCACAAAGCCTATCAACTCACCTACCAACTGGCGTTGTAAACTCTAGGCCATGCCGCAGCCGGTTTCGCAACCATGAAACGGAATTGGTGCCGACGAATCGATGTCCTCTTTATTGCCTGAACCCCAAGCCGTGATTTCCGCCTCGCGGCGCACGGATTTGGCCCGCTGTTTCCCGGAGGTCCTGGCAGGTTGGCTCTCGGCGGGGCGTGTCGGCGTGCCCAACCCGTACAACCGCAAAGTCCGGGACGTTGATCTGCGTCCGGAAAACGTGCATACGCTGCTGCTGTGGTCCAAGGATTATCAACGCCTCCTGGCCAATGAGCACGGCCTGAGGGATAAATTGCGTGCGTATGCACAACTATTTTTTCAGATAACGCTCACGGGCTTGGGGGGGACCGCGTTGGAACCGGGAGTGGCCAAGGCGCAAACCGTGGCCCGGCAATTTTCGGAATTGGTCGCCCTGGCGGGGAACCCCGAACGGGTGAGTTGGCGCTTTGATCCGATCGTGGCCTGGCAAGCCGACGGGCGCGTAAAAACAAATTTAGCCGGGCTCGACGAATGGATGCGCGCGGCCGCGGACGCGGGACTGACGCGCGTCACGGTCTCCCTTTGTCAGGAGTATGCCAAGCTGCACCGCCGCTTTGCCCGGGCCGGGTTGACCCGGGTGGTGCCGACCCCGACAAGGGCGCGGACCCTGGCGGCGTATCTCTTGGAAACCGGCGCGCGGCACGGTCTCGAAGTGCAGGCCTGCTGCTGTCCGCCCCTGACCGACTCCGGAGTAAAACCCGCCGCCTGTGTGGATGCCGGGCTGTTGACGCGTCTCCACCCGGAGGGGCGGCAGGCGCCCACGGGCAAGGACCCGGGACAGCGTCCGGGTTGCGGCTGCACACCGTCGACGGATATCGGCGATTACGCCCTGGCCTGCCCGCAAGGCTGTCTTTATTGTTACGCCAACCCGAAATGACTTGCGCATTTCCCGCGCCGGGCATGGTAAAATGCCGCGCATCGGATTTTTTCAACCCGCACCCGGGCTTGAAGAGGCGCACGAAGGGAGCAGCGCATGGCAACTCCAGGTAAGCCGCGATTAATCATTTCCCAAGGCGACCCGGCGGGCGTGGGTCCGGAAATTATTGCCAAAGCCCTTGCCCGCAAAGATATGGCCGGAAAGTTTCACCCGTTGGTTTTAGGGGACAGCGGGATTTTCAAGCGCGCGCTCAAACGTTGCGGTTCGCGGCTGACCCTCCGCGAATTCGATTCGGCGGAATCAGCCTGGCGCGCTCCGGCCGGCGTGCTGCCGCTGATCAACCCTTACCCGCTGGCGCAGGCGGTCAGACCCGGGCACTGGACGCCGGAAACCGGCATGGCCTCTTTGGCGGCGGTTTGCCTGGGCGTGGAGCTCGCGCAGGGGCGGCCCGGCAGCGCCTTGGTGACGGCCCCCATCTGCAAAGAAGCCTGGCACGCGGCCGGCGCCGAAGCACCGGGGCACACGGAACTCTTGGCCAAGTTGACGGGATGCAAAAAATTCGCCATGCTCTTTGTCGGCGGTCCTTTCCGCCTGGTGCTGGCCACCATTCATGAACCGTTGGCGCGCGTGCCGAAATTGCTCACCGTACCCGGCTTGGTGCAAACCGCGGCCGTGGCCGTACGCGAACTGCAAACCCGTTTCGGCATTAAACATCCCCGCCTGGCCGTGGCGGGTTTTAACCCCCATGCCGGGGAGGGCGGTTTGTTCGGGGACGAAGAAAAGCGCGTGATTGTTCCGGCCATTAAAAAAATTCGGCGCCTACCCGGCGTGCAGGTGGAAGGTCCTTTTGCGCCGGATACGCTTTTTGCCGAGGCCGTGAAGGGGCGTTGGGATTTGTTGCTGTGTATGTATCATGACCAGGGGCTGATTCCTTTCAAGTTGTTGGCGCTCTATACGGGCGTGAACGTGACCGCGGGCCTGCCGATTATCCGTACTTCGCCGGATCATGGCACGGCCTTTGACTTGGCCGGCACCGGGCGGGCAAACGAAGGCTCCCTGGCTGCCGCCCTGTTGACGGCCGCGGACATGGCGCGGCGGCAAAAACAACTTTCAGCCTAGACAGCGCAGATTCGCAGTTCAAGTCCGCATCAGGAGCAACCATGGCTAAACCTCGTTTGGGACAACATTTTTTAGCCGACACATCTTTTCTAACGCCCATCCTCGACGCGGCGGAAATAACCCCTCAAGATGCGGTGGTGGAAGTCGGTCCGGGCAAGGGCATATTGACCAAGGCTTTGTGCGCGCAAGCCGGGCATGTCCTGGCGCTGGAACTCGATGAGCGTCTGGCCAACCATCTGCACGAACGCCTGGGGTTGAAGAAAAATTTGGAAGTGCGTTTGCAGGACGCCCGCCGGGTGAACTGGGAAGAGACTGCCGCTGGGCTTCGCGCTCGCGGCTTTGCGCAAGTCAAGTTGGTATCGAACCTCCCCTATTATCTGGCAACGCAAATGGTCATTCATGCCCTGGCCGCACCGCAAGGCTGTGACCGGTTGGTGGTCATGGTTCAAGACGAAGTGGCCCGGCGCATGTGCGCCGTCCCCGGAGGCAAGGATTTTTCCGCGTATTCCGTAGCCCTGCAATATTACGGGGTGCCGTCCTACATTGTGAAAGTGCCGCCGCAGGCTTTTAACCCGCCTCCCAAGGTTTCCTCAGCCGTGGTGCGCATTGACCGCCGGCCGGCGCCGCCGGTGGTTCTATCCGATCCCGATGCTTTCTTTTTCATCGTGCATGCCATGTTCACGCATCGGCGCAAAACCGTGAGGCGTTGTCTCCAAGGCTCGGCGGGTGTACCCGGCCAGGCGGACTGGGACCGGGCGCTGGAAAAGGCGGGGATTGATTTTAGGCGGCGCCCGGAAACCTTGAGTATTGAGGAGCTGGCCAACATTGTCTCAGCGTTGCAGGCACATAACCGGCCGGATGTTTAAAAAGGTCAAGGAAGTTAAGCGAAGCGTTTCTTAAAGTTTCTAAGTCTGTCCTATCCGTTTTTTTCGAAGCATTAATTTAAAAAATAACAATTCACCTTACAAATAAAATGCGTTCTAGAATTGGCCTCCCCCTTTTTGTTTAGGCAAACTAACAGTATTGCCTGTTTGGACCAAAAAGAGCTTTCGTGTCCTTGAGGAAATATTTATCAATCAAAGGCTTTCTGATTCGAGCGAGATTCTCTGCGGCGAGCGGCAAGCGCAAGGGACGTCAAGTACTGAACTGACGGGATTTTTCATCCCCCTGCTGATTTATATTTAGAAATAAAGCAAAAAATTATCAGGTCCGAATGAAGCTTTTATACCTTGTAGTTTGAATTGTTTGCCTGGAGCTGGTAAAAAAGTCTAAAAAAAATTGATTTTTATAGAGATACAATAGTTCAGCTCTTTAAGGGTACTGCCTATCTTTATAAAAAATTCAAAAATAATATTCATCTTAAACAATTCATATTTGCAATTTATTTGGTAGGAAGAGGAAACTATTA
>JAAXVQ010000007.1:5008-18442 GCA_013335425.1 Candidatus Firestoneibacteriota bacterium
ATTGATTTTTATAGAGATATAGAATTTTGCATGTTTTGTGTAAGTTTATTTTACTTTCTTTGAAACTATGCTATAATTTTTATGTGATGTTAATATTTGATTTTTCAAGTTATTGAGATATATTTAATGTACGGAAAGCGTTTGAGGAAACAATAAAAGCCGTAAATAACAAGCAGGGAGATTTATTGAAAAATTTTTCACCCGCGGGGTTGTCGTAATTTTTTCCAATGGGGAAATAGGGAAATGACCAAAAACATTTTTCTCAAAGGTTTGCTCGCGGCGGGTTTGAGTTTGGGTTGCTTTTCCCAAGGCTCGGCCGTGGAAAACAATTACCAAGTGAGCGAAAGCTCGGGTAAGTTGTTGGAATTTCCCGTGGGTGTGCGCGCCTCCGGCATGGGCGGCGCTTTTGTGGGTGTGTCGGACGATGTCAACGGGATTTTCTGGAATCCGGCCGGCCTGGCGCAGGTGGGCGATCTCGAACTCAATCTTGGGTATACCAATCTATATTCCCTGATCACCTTGGAGTCCTTGGTATACGGTCAGCCCTTTGCCGGCGGCGTCATTGCCTTGGGGGTTAATTATGCCGATTACGGACCTGTGGAAAAATTCGGCTTGGATGAACATCAGAATCCGATTCCCTTGGACAGCTCCCTGACGCCTCACGCGCTTTTCGGCAATTTGGCTTGGGCCACCTCCCTGAGCAAATATTTTTATTTGGGTGTGGCCGTCAAGGCATTGCAGGAAAATTATGAAATTGAAAACCGGACCATGGCGGCCCTGGATGCGGGCGCCTATTTTATAACCGGGATTCGCGGATTGAAGTTGGGCTTGAGCGCCCAAAACCTGCAAATCCCTTATATGAAGGGGTCTTTGCCGGTGGTGCTCCGCGCCGGGATGTCCTACCTATTGCCCACCGTATGGGACCAGGATCGTTTCACGGCGGCGGTGGATTTCAATTTGCCCACTGTCAGCGCCGCCAACACGGCGGTGGGCGCGGAATACTGGATTCAGGATATCTTCGCTTTGCGGGCCGGGTACGGTTTCAGCGAAAAACGCCAAGATGACCGGTTGTTGGGTTTTTCAGTCGGCGCCAGCATTAAATTCTACTTTGTACAAATCGATTATGCTTTTCTGCCGAATTCGGAATTAGGCGATACGCATCGCATTTCCCTGCTGACCCGCTTTGCCGGTCAGAGCCGAAAGAGCCAAACGAGCCAAACGAGCGAGTTGGAGAAAAAGAACGAGGGCAAGAGCGCACCCAAACGATATTTTTATCAATATTTGTTTTCGACCGAGTAGGGAGCGCGGAACCAAGGCAGGTCGGGTTAAAGGCGGCGCGAAGGCTGCGCCTTCAAAACGAGGTGAACGGCATGCGCATCAGAAAAAGCGCGGCAGGCATACTGACGCTCTGGGCCGCTTGGTTGCTGTTGGACGTCGGCGCCGGCGCCGTGACGCAAGTGGTGACCTCGGCGGGTTTCGGCAGCGGTGACGGCGGGTCGATACCGGCCTGCACGTTCTATGTGCCCACGGACGCGGCGCGTGACGCCGCGCAAAACACCTACATTGCGGACTCGGCCAATCATGTCATCCGCCGGGTGGATGCTTTGGGAACCGTTTCCACCTTTGCCGGCACGTTCGGGGTGGCCGGCACGTTGGACGGAAACGGCACCGCCGCCCGGTTCAATTCGCCCAAGAGCGTGGTGGCGGATGCCGCCGGCACGACACTCTTTGTAGTCGACACCAACAACCACAGCATTCGGAAAATTGTCCTCGCCACCGGCGCCGTGAGCACGGTGGCCGGTCGGGGCGGCGTTTCCGGGTTTATCAACGGCAACACCACCAATGCGCGCTTCTACATGCCCTCGGATTTAGCGGTGGATGCCACGGGCAACACCCTCTTTGTCGCCGATACCGGCAACCATTGCATCCGCGTCATTTATTGCAAAAATCCCATCAACACGGTGATCGCCTCCTTTGCGGGCACCAACCAAGGGTATCTCAACGGCAACGGCACCAGCGCCAAGTTTAATGCGCCCTGCGGCGTGGTGTTGGAGCCGGCCGGCAATACGCTCTATGTGGCCGATACCAACAATCACGTCATCCGCCAGATTGCCACCTTCGGCAGCAAAACCGTGACGACGGTGACCGGGCAACCTGCGCTGCCGGGTTACGCGGAAGGCGACTCCACTACTGCGGTCTTTAATTTTCCGCGCAGCCTGGTGGTGAACGCCGCCAACAATCTGCTGTATGTCTCCGACACCGCCAATCATACCCTGCGCCGCATTGATTTGGCTTCGCCCGGCAAGACGACCGCCTTCGTAGCCGGCGTCGCCGGCAATACGGGCAATGCCGACAGCTCCGACGGGACCGGGGCTACGGCGCAGTTCAACCTGCCCATGGGCTTGGCTTTGGATGGAACGGATATCTACGTGGCCGATTCCAAAAATGACGCCATTCGGAAAATCACCCTGGCCGCGGGCGAGGTTACAACCTGGGCGGGCGGCCCCGGCGACGGGCGTACGATTCCGAACTGTTCTTTCCGTCTGCCTTCCCGTCTGTGCCGGGATGCGGCCGGCAATCAGTATATTACCGATGCCGACAATCACACCATCCGCAAGATTGCCGCCAACGGCCTGGTTTCCACTTTCGCGGGTCAAACGGGGATTTCCGGCAGCGTCAACGGAACCAGTTTGACGGCGCGCTTCAACTTGCCCAAGGGGATTGCGCTCTTTGGGACCACACTCTATGTATCGGATTCGGAAAACCATACGCTGCGCACGATCGATACCACGACCGGCATGGTGGCTCTTTTGGCCGGCGCGGCCGGGGTGACCGGCACCTCCAATGCGCCTGCACGTTTTTTCAACCCCCAAGGTTTGGCCGTCTCGCCCTCGGGGCAGTTTCTCTATGTGGCCGATACCAACAACCACTGCATTCGCCGGGTGGATTTGGCCGGGAACACGGTGACCACGGTGTTCGGCAGCACCAGCCGGGCTTCGGGGTTCATCAATGCGTTGGGTACCAGTGCCCGTTTCAATGCGCCCGCCGATTTGGCGATTGATGCCGCGGGCAATACGCTTTATGTGGCCGACAGCGGCAACCATGTGATTCGGGGCATCAATTTAAGCACGGGTTTGGTCAGCACGGTGATCGGAGCCGAGGCCAATCTCAGCAATCCCCAGGGCGTGACGGTGGGTGATGGCTTTATTTTCTTCTCGGACGCTTCCAAGAACAACCTCTTCATTTTTGATCCGATCCGTCATTTTGCCGTTAAGTTGGCGGGTCTGGACACAGCGGGCATGGCCGACGGTGATTTTGGGTCCGCGCTTTTCAACTTCCCCATGGGGTTGGCCTATGCGCAGGGGCAGCTTTTCGTGGCCGATGCGTTTAACCGGCGCATACGTCGTCTGGACAGCCTTTTTGAAGTCAGGGACATTCAATTGACCCCGGTGTTAAACAATATTTTCATTGCCTCGGCACCCACACAGCAGGTGCTGCAGATTGCGCCCACCATCAGTGGTCAGGACACTTTGCAAGCCATTACGGTTTCAAATTTGGCGGGCACGGCTGTGGCGCCGGGGGACATCAAAGCCGTAACGGCTTGGTTCCAGGCCGGTGGGGGCGTGTTTAATCCGGAAACGGCAGTTCGTCTCGGAGCGCTGACTTTGACGGGGGACAACCATACGTGGAGTTCGGGACCGGGCGCCTACAATCAGCTTATGTACCAAAACGCCGCTATTTATATCACCGTCGACATCAGTGAGGTTCCGACCGCCTCCCGGACTTGCCAATTCGGCGTGCCTGCCGGCGGATTGATCTTTGCTTCCGGAACCTGGCCGGCCGCTCCGGTGGTCAATACCTTCTATCAGACGCTGGCCCCGGCCGATGTGACCTTCGCGATTTATCATGAAAATCTCCTCCCGGCCACGGTCGTTAAAGGGCAGGCCCGGGTGGAAGCCTTGAAGTTTCAGTTCACCAATGCCCTGCATTTCGATTTAACGATTTCGGCGTTGAAACTTAATCTCGAAGACCGGGACGGCAATTCCCTGGCGGCGGCCGCCGCGCTTTCCAACGTACGGGCGGAAGGCGAAAACGGCGCTGTCTACAGCACGTTGAGTTTGCCGGCGGGGCCGGAGAGTGCGTTTGTATTGAACTTTTCCAGGCCCGTAAACGTACCGGGGGGTAAGTCCGTCGTGCTTAAAATCACCTCGGACATCAACTCGGCGGCCACGGCCGAGTCCTTCCGGTTCAAGCTGGCTTCGGCGTCGGCCGTGAACCAGGGAACCGTCAAATGCATGGCTGCGGCCAACGACGCCACCGGCTTTCCCATGGTCAGTGATTATGCGCACGTCGAAAAGGCGGATTTGTCGGAGAGCTACTCCAACTACCCCAATCCGTTTCAACCCCCGAAGCAAGTGACGCATATCAAATATTATCTGAAAAAACCGGCAACCGTCCAGGTCACCCTTTGGACTCTGACCGAGGACAAGGTGTTGAACTTCATCACGGACGAGCAGCAGGGGGTGGGCTTCTACCGGAAGGATTGGGACGGGAAAAACGGGCAGGGTTTGCTGGTGCAAAACGGTGTTTATCTTTGCCGCTTATGGCTGCGTTACACCGACGGCACGCAAGAGCTCATCACGCGAAAAATCGCCGTGGTTCGCTGAGGAGGACCGGATGAAAGGCAGTTGGCTCGGGGTGGCAATTTTTCTCCTGGGGACGTGGCCGGGAGTCGGCAACGCCGGAGTTTCCGACTCGGCGGGCACGGAATCGCCGTTTGAGCTCGGCTTGGGCGCGCGCGCTTTGGCGCTGGGCAAGGCCTTCACGGCCATTGCCGATGATGCCACTACCGTTTATTGGAACCCCGGCGGTTTGGGGCTGCTCAACCAGAAGGAAGCCGCCGCCTGTCATGTGTTTTTAAACGAAGGCACACTTTACGACACGCTGGCGTATGTGCATCCGGTGTATGAAGTCGGTACCGTGGGGTTGGCCGGGTTGCACATCCAGACCGGCGGCATTGAACGCCGCGACGATCATGATTACCTCCAAGGTACGTTTGACTACCAACAATCGGAAGGGCTGATCGCTTTGGGCCGGGAACTTTTTCCGGGTTTCGGCGCCGGGCTCACGTTTAAAGTGGAGCAGCAAATCCTGGATACCTACCAGGCCACGGGCTATGGCATGGACCTGGGTTTTTTGTACAGCCCTCACAAAACTTTTTCCGTCGGCCTGATGCTCCAAAATGCGATGCCGCCGCAGATGCAACTCAAAGAGCCGGTGAGCATGCTGTTGAATGCACGCTTGGGAACGGCTTATCGGTGGGTTGTGGATAAGTCTGAAAATAATGTGGTCTTATTTTCCGTAGAGGTGGAAAAACCCGGTTATGACCTCTGGCTGCTCCACGGGGGGATGGAATACCGGATCTTTCACATCCTTTCGCTGCGTGCCGGGTGGGACCGGGACCGACCCATGGGGGGAGTCGGTCTGGCATTTAAGGGGTTGGCTCTGGATTATGCGGTGACGTATCGGGAACTCAGCGGCACTATGCACATCGCGTCGCTGAGCTGGCGCTTCGGTTTACCGGTGGAGGAATTGGAAAAGGCGCGGCAGCAGAAGTTGACGGAAGAGATTTTTAAGGACACCACCCGCGCGCAGTTCCAGCAACATCGCAATACCGGCGTGGCCGAGCTTAACCGCGAGCATTACCTCAACGCCGCGAAGGAATTCAAGCAAGCGCTGGGTTGGCAAGCGGATGCGCAGACCCAGGCGGAGTTGGCCCGGGCGCAAAAGCTCAACGACGCGCAGACCGCACGCCAATATTACCAGCAGGGCTTGGACAAAGCCCAACACGGGCAGGGGTTGGAAGCCTGGGCGATGTTCTCGGAGGCCGGAAAGCTCAATCCCGCGGATGTCGGGGTGCAAACCCAGTTGCGGGCGCTCAAGGAACAACTGCTGGACCGGGCCAGAAATACTTTCTTAAAAGCCAAATATAAAAAATTGCGGGCGCATTTTGTGGCGGCCCTGAATGACTACTTGGAGGGGCAATATGCCAAGGCCGCCGGCGGTTGGCAGGCGGTGCTGGAAGCAAAGCCCGATTATCCGGAAGCGCGTGATTATCAGCTGCAGGCCCGGCAAGCCCTGTTGCGCCAGCAAACGATGATCACGGCCATAGACCCGGCGCAGGACGCGAAGGTGAAAGTGAAATTGGCCGAAGCCTTGGCGCTCTACGACCATCGTCAAATTAAGGCGGCGCAAAATTCATGGCAGCAGGCGCTGGCGTTGGACCCTTCCTGTGAAACCGCCCAGCTGGGCCTGGAGCGGACTGAGTTGCTGTTGAAAACCTTGGAGCTGCAGGGCGTGCCTTAGCGGTTTGTCGGCAAGGTTTGTTGGGGGCATCCCGGTCTGCCTCGGCGGAAATTAGGGAAAGGAGTTGGGCCGCATGGCGCAAATTAAGGCTTGGTTGGCGTTCGCGGGCCTGACTTTTTTTTTGGTGGCGGCGGCTCAAGCCATCCCTGATATGAACAACAGCACGGGGTATTACTACGACAATTTTGATTCCACCCAAGGGGTGGGAGCCAGCAGCCAGGTGCAAATCAATACTGCCTGGAATAGCGTGACGTTGACGGCGGGGTCGACCAGCGGTTGGTTTCAATCCACCACCATCACACCGACTTCCTTACAAGGGTGGTTGCAGTTGGAAACCCAGCTTTCCCGACCCACGGGCACGACGCTTACTTTTGATGTTTTAGACGCCAACCTCAACGTGCTGCAGACTTTCAGTGCGGCCGGCGCGGAGGCGCTGCATACCGAAACCTTTGATCTTTCAGGGGTGGACTCGTCGACTTACCCGGACTTGATTCTTAGGGTGAGCTTTTCCGCACCGTCCGGGAGTCCGGTGCTGTATTCCTGGAAGCTTAAATGGGTGCTTAAACCCAATTTGTTCCTAAAACTCGAGGCTGCGTCCAGCACGGACCCTCAGGGTGTGACCGTTGTTGCCGGAACACAGATTGGATATACCGTTGTATACAACGTCAACAATGTCTCTGCGTCCAATGTGGTGGTCAGCACCCTGCTTTCCAGCCAGGACGGCTATGGGGTCGAAATGATCAATTATAGTACGGGCTCAGCTTTGCCCACGCCGGTTATTGCCGGGCGGTTGTTGACTTGGAATTTGGGAAACCTGGCAGCCGGCACCAACGGCAACCTTACCTTTAGTGTGAGCGTACCGGACGGTACCATCAACAGCGTCAATTCGCCCACACATACGCACGGTCTGCCGATTCAACTGACGGCCAAACTGGTAAGCACCCAAACCGGGGCTGCCGGCATCATCAGCAGTCCGACGGGTAATTCGCTGGTAGGCAGCGCCTATGGCGCGCCCACGTTGACGTACGTATCCTCCACGCCCCATGCCACGATCGTCATGTTCCGGCCGGCTTACGCAGTTCCGGACAGTGATTACACCTACACGCTTTATATCAACAACAAAGGCAATTGCAACACGCATCAAGCCAGCGAAAAACTGGTCAACTTAAGCATCACCGGCAACATCCCGACCGGGTTTACCTTCATCAAGGGCGGCCTTTTTAGGAATGCGGGGTTTGCCACTTCGCCGACGCTGCCCGCTTACAGCAGCGGAACCGTGACTTGGCAGGTGAACCAGTTTCTGCCTTCTTCGGGATGCAGTTGCAGTTATGCCGAAGGGCTCTATCTCTATGTAACCGTCCATATTCCCAATACCTTGGTCCCGGGAAATACCTTCACCATCCCGCCCATGACACTAACCCAAGATCAATCGGCCCCCGTCACCACGGCAGCCCTGGCCGCGGTCAGCATCGTAGACCCGGCAGCCGTGGCTGCGGATCCCCGGCCTTACGTTGGTTTCTCGGGGAGCTGCAGCGGCCCAGCCACGCCATGCGCCATTGTGACCCACAATTATTCCGTCTATAATAATTGTAACCTGCCCCTCCGGGGCACTTATTTGGTGGAACCGATAGATCCTCAAACGCAATTTTATCAATCGTATCTGTGGTGTTATGCCGGCGGCAGCAACGGAGACGTCGATCCCAAGGGAAATTCACAACCTTCTTTTTGGTGGGCGCGTCAGGCAGGACCGTTGCCGGATCCGCCCAATTTGGCTTCCGGGATCTGGACCGCGTTGACGAAGACCCCGGTGCCCAGAGATGCTACGCATATCATGATCAATACGGGGAATTTAAATTATACGCTCCCAAACGGGATGGATAACGTTTTTTATTATTATTACTTGACCCGGGGCAATGCCGCGCCGGGAACCACCATCAGCCATGCGGGCAAATTGTATTTAAGCCAGAACAGCACCACGGCGCAAGCCATGACCGCCGGCCCTTATACCCTGCCGGTGACCGGCTTGGTCCAGTCGCTTTCGCTGCCCTCGCCGTTGCAAATTTCGGTGAATCCCATTCAGGCCGGCGCTACCACGCGGTTGAGCTTCGGCAGTTGGACGAGTTCCATCCGCAACGGCTATGTTTATGATATGATGCCCCCGGCATTTTATTTTGAACCGGCCCAAACCACGACTTCGCAACTGATTTACGACAATGCCTGCGGCGCGACCCATGCCCTATGGCTGGAGTATACCACCACGCCGGGCGTATATCCTTTCGACCGGAATACGGCGGAGCATGCCAGTTGGTCTCGGGTGCAACCGTTGGACATTACCACCATTACCGGCGTGCGCTGGGTGGTGGGTGATTTTTGGTACGTGGGCAACGGCGGGGGCGGGACCCCGCTTTCCCTAGGTGTGTCCTTGCGGGCGAAGATGGGCTTACCGGATAACACCCAAGCGGTGAACACGCTTTATTTTACCTATGACGGTATCGGCACCGGGCCGGTGCCTTTTTTACAAAGTGTGCCGCTGACGATTTTATCTCATGTCCAACTGGCGATCTCCAAGGTGGTGGACAAAAGCCTTTTGCCGGCGAGCCGGGTGCAGTACTACCTGAACTACGCCAACACCGGGAATATGAATGAAACCGCGGCCACGCTCTGGGACAAAGTGCCGGCCAACACGGAGTTTGTGGGGGCCAAGGGTCCGGCAGGCAGCAGCATTTTGTACAGCAGCAATCCTTCTGCGTCGTTGCCGTCGTCGCCGGCGGACTGGAGCGCCACCACCTTGGGCGCGAGCACAACCTGGGTGAAATGGCAAGTACCAGGCGTACCGGCGGGGCAGCTTTTGGCCGTGACGCTAACCACCAAACCACTGGCAAGTCTGGCCCTGGGCGCAGTGATTGCCAACACCTTCTCTATTGTGGGGGCGAATGCCTCGACCTTGACTTCGAACACGGTCACCATCATCAATGCGCCGGATTTTTCGGACGTAAGCACGACCAACTTGGGCGTGGACCCCGAGGGGGACGTGAAAGCGGGCACGCTCATGCACTATGTGCTGACGTACTACAACACCGGCCTGACGAGTGCGCATCACGTGATGCTGGAAGCGCCGCTGGACACGGTGCTGGACGAGAGCCGGCTGCAGTACAACTCGACGCCGGCGGGGACCTACGATGCGGCCACGCGGACGATTCATTGGGACGTGGGGGACGTGGGCACGGGCCTGGGCGGGGCGTGCATGTTCACGGTGCCGGTGACTTCAGGGGCGGTGCCGGCGCGGGCGTTGCAGGTAACGGCGCGGGTGAAGTCGGACGAGACGCCGTGGGTGAACACCAACACGGTGAGCAACAACCTGGTCACGCAACTGCAGACCGTGCAGGTGGAGGTGGAACCGAAGCTGGAGGGGTTGGTCGGGGAGTACCGCATCGCCTTCAAGCTGGGAGCCGGAGGGGGTCTGGCGGCCGGGGACCAGATCAACGTGGAGTTCCCCAATGAAATAAAATTGCCGGACCTCATTGATTTTGGAAAAATCACGATCAACGGAGACGGGACGCAGCAGGTGAGCACGGTGGCGGCGCAAACGCTGACGATTACGGTGCCGCATGCGCTCTCGGGAGACAGCGACGTGGCGGTGGTGATTAAGGCGGAGGTGGGGATCAAAAACCCCGGCCGCGGCAATTATACCCTGAGGCTCAACACCAACCGCGAAGGGATCTGGGTGACGTCGCAGCCGTATTTGATCACGCTTTGGCTGGGAGACAACGAGGTGGTGGTGGCGCCGAACCCGGCACAGGGCGAGCTGGTGAAGGTGTTCTACAACATGTTGGAAGCCGGGGAAGCGGAAGTAAATTTTTATAACGTGGTGGGAGAACGGGTGGCGCAGATCGTGGAGCGCAAGAAGCTGGAAAAAGGCGCGAGCAGCACCTGGCATGTCGGGCGCGTCGGGAGCGGGGTGTACCTGTGCCGGATTACGCTGCGGTACGACTCGGGGCGCACAGTCAAATTGCCCGTGAAAAAAGTGGTGGTCATCAATGCCAAGAAATAACGGAGAGAGGGTGGGCGGGATGAGGCGATGGCTGGCGTTCTTGGCAGTGGTGTCCGGGGCCTTCTTCTTCGCCGCGGTGGCCCAGGCGATTCCGGACATGAACAGCAGTTCGGGATATTACTACGACAATTTTGATTCCACCCAAGGCGTGGGGACGAGCAGCCAGGTTCAGATCAACACCACCTGGCACGGCGTGACGCTGACCGCGGGGCAAACCACGGGGTGGTTTACGTCCACCACCATCACGCCCGCCTCCCTGCAAGGGTGGCTGCAGTTGGAAACCCAGCTTTCCCAACCCGCCGGCACGGCCCTTACCGTTGACGTGCTGGACGCCAATCTCAATGTGGTGCAGAGCTTCAGCGCCACGGGAGGGGCGGCCGCCCATCTGGAAACCTTCGACATATCGGGCGTAAATGTATTGACCTACCCGAACCTGATACTCAGGGCGAATTTTTCCGCGCCCTCCGGGAGCCCGATTTTGTTTTCCTGGCGGCTTAAATGGCTTCCCAAACCCGACGTCTTCGTGCAATTGCAAACCGTTTCCGACAGCGATCCCCAGGGCGTGACGGTGGTGGCGGGCACGCAGTTGCTGTATACGCTGGCCTACAACATCAATAACGTCAGCGCCCATAATGTCGTGGTCTCCACGACCCTGACCGCCAAAGACGGCTATGGGACGGAGATGATCAATTATTCGGCAGGGTCGGCCAGCCCGGCGCCCAACAGCATAACGGGGCGGTTCATGTACTGGAACTTGGGCAACATCGGGGCCGGCGTGAATGGGAACATCACGTTCAAAGTGGATGTGCCCAACGGGGCGACGTGCAGTTGGAACACGGCCACCCATGGCGGCGGCATGCCGATCACGCTTACGGCAAAATTCCAAAGCCTGGAGACCGGGTTCCAGGGCGTCATCAGCAGCCCGACGGGCAATGCGCTGGTGGGGAGCGGGGGAGCGCCGACCTATACTTACGTCAGCTCGTCTTCCTTGGATTCCATCGAACTCGTCAGGCCGCAATATGCGATACCCGGGCGCGACTACACCTATATTTACCGCATTCAAAATGTCAGTCACGTATGCCCCAAGCCATGGTCTGCGGATGAAATCATGCACAATGTCACCATTACCTGCCAGGTGCCGGCCGGATCAACGTATGTAAGCTCGGGCCTCTACAACAGTCCTTTGGCCGGCAACGGTCCGTTTGCCTCGGGCACGGACGGCAGCGGCAAAGTTGTCTGGACCATCGGCAAGTTGGACATTCATTCCTGCTGGGACTGCACCTATACAAAGGGCGTTTACCTTTATGTGACCGTCAATTTGCCCATCCTGTCCGTGCCCGGCACTTTAACCATTCCGGCGGCGACTTTGTTCAGCGATCAAAGCACGACACGGACCGCCGCGGCATCAACCGCGACCTTGGTGGACGAAAGCACCGTGGATGCCAATCCCAACAGTTATGTGTCCTTCTCCATGGACACCTGGGGCGCGGTGGCTTCCTGCGACACCATTTATCCCTACCGCTACATCATCAACAGCGTCAACAAGCCTTTGCGGGGAGCCTATGTGGTGGAACCCGTGCCCGCGGCCGCCACACTGCAATATTGGGACCGTTATTGCTATCCGAGTTCCATGAACGGCAACATGAGTCCTTTGGGAAATACAATTCCGGTTTACTACTCCACGACCGTAACCGCGGCGAATTTGCCGGATCCGCCCAACTTGGCTTCCGGGATCTGGTATCCCACCAACACGGCGCAGAGCCGCGGACGTATCACGCATACCTTGGTCAATTTGGGCAACATCAACTATACGCTTAGGAACGGATCGCATGACGGCATGTACCGCCAATATTATATAATCGACGGCAATGTTCCCACCGGGACCACCATACCCATGGTCGCGTGGCTATATGCCAACACCAGTACGCCCAATGCCAGGCGTTTGGCAACCAATACGGTCAATCTTACAGTCACGGATTCATTTACGCCTTCGTTTGGTTTTTACGGTTTTACCAATGATAAAGATCCCATTGAGGCAGGCGACACCACCCGTATCCGTTACAATGGATATGGCCACGTCAACAACAGCTATATTTATACAATCTTGCCTCCGGAACTGGAATACAATCCGGTCGGAACAACCACCCAGTTCAACATGCGGAAAAATAATTGTGCGGGCGATCATCCCTGTATCTTGGAGTATTCCACGACGTTGGGCTTGTATCCGTTTGACCGCAATACGGCGGAACACGCCGCTTGGTCGCGGGTCCTGCCTACGGATACCACGAAAATTACCGGCATACGCTGGGCCATGGGAGATTGGTGGTACTATTGGGGCGGTGGTCCCTGGTTCGATTTTTACCTGTCGGTTCGGGCCAAGCTGGGGTTGCCCAATCATACGGTGGCGACGATTAAGGCCTATGGTGTTTACGACGGCTTGGGCACAAGCCCGGTTCCAAATTGGTCGATTACGACCAATATCACTTCCCATGTGCAGTTGGCGATTTCGAAGGTGGTGGACAAAAGTCTGTTGCCGGCGAGCCGGGTGCAGTACTACCTGAACTACGCCAACACCGGGAACATGAACGAGACGTCGGCCACGCTCTGGGACAAAGTGCCGGCGTATACGGAGTTCATGGAAGCCAAGGGACCTGCTGGGAGCAGCATTTTGTACAGCAGCAATCCTTCAGCGTCGCTGCCGTCGTCGCCGGCGGACTGGAGCGCCACCACCTTGGGCGCAAGCACAACCTGGGTGAAATGGCAGGTGCCGGGCGTGCCGGCAGGGCAGTTGCTGGCCGTGACGCTGACTACCAAACCGGTGGCAGGTCTGGCTTTGGGCGCGGTGATCGCCAACACCGGGTATATCGTGGGGGCGAATTCCTCGACGTTGACGTCCAACACGGTCACCATCCTCAATGCGCCGGATTTCTCGGACGTAAGCACGACCAACTTGGGCGTGGACCCCGAGGGGGACGTGAAAGCGGGCACGCTCATGCACTATGTGCTGACGTACTACA
>JAAXVQ010000233.1 GCA_013335425.1 Candidatus Firestoneibacteriota bacterium
CAATTGCAGACCGCGCTCATAGGCAAGTTCCGCCCGGGCAATTTGTCCCAAACGCAGATACATGTTGCCCAGATTGTAATAGACATCCGGGTCATCCACCCCCAAGCTGACGACTTTTTGATATTCGGCCAAGGCCGCCTCGAATTTCCCCTCTTGGGCGTAAGTGTTCCCACGCAGAAAATACAATTCCGTTTCCCCTGCCTGAGCGTTTGGGGCGCATATGGCCAAAAGCACCAGCAAAACCGCCCCGCTGGTCAGCGCATTTTTTTTACTCCGTATTTGTTGCTGTTTCCAAAATTTTTCAAAGTCCGCCACGGTTCTTGCCAAATCCGCATGCAAGGCCAGCATATCCTGGACGGGAAATTCCATGGCGGCAAAACGGACGTATTCACACACCGTCAAGGAAAGCTTGAATTGGGACTGAAAATTCTCAGGCACGGAAAAACGTTCAAATAATTCCGGCAACCGTTCGATGACAATGGCCGTGGCGGGCACGCCGAATTTGGCGGCCAGGTATTCCGCGGTGGCGCGCGAAATGCTGTCGTAAAAAGGTTGGACTTGATGATTCACGATGAGGCGTTGGGCGGATTTCAACGCACTGCGGATTTCAGTCATGGCCCGGCGGGCGCGCGCAGCTTGGGCGTCTTCCTCGGTCCTACGGCCGCGATGCGTCCACAACCACCCTCCCAGGCACAAAACCAGGAAGGCGCCTTGCACCGCCCAAAAGGCCGTTTCCTCGACAAGCAGTTTGCGCTTGGTGAGCAAAATCCGGTTCCCCCCGCGATTGGGACGCAGCAGCACCTTCTGCGGCGGCTGAGTTGCGGCGGCCGTCTCCGTCCGGGGAGCCTCAACGGCGATTTGAGGTTGTCTGGGCGAAACCCGAATCGCCGGCAGCCTGGCGGAAGCCGTCCGCCAGCGTCCTTCCTGAGGGTTAAAATACCGTAGGCGCGCTTCCCCGGGGGAAGCTTTTCCGGGTTTACCGGGAACCGCCAAATATTTGAAAATGATTTCTCCCTGAATGACGTCGTTTTCAATCCGGGTGCTTAAACGCTGCTCCTCCAATTGCCACTGCCAGGCTGTGTCTCGGGGGAGTTGCGGCTCGGGAGCGCCGCGGAGATTGCCTTCCCCTTTTAAAATGAATTGAATCCGTATCGGAGCCTCAGCCACGGCCTGGGGAGCCTCCACCCGGGTTTCCAAGGTGTATTTCCCCACCAAACCTCCGCCATTTTCTCCGCCGGCTTCGGGATCGGCGGGCAAGGCTTTGACTTCCAGGGTTAAAGGATCGGAAAACTGGGTCTTGTTTTTTGCCCCTTGCGAGAGCACGGTCATGGCTGAGCCGATGTTTAATTGGCCGGCATGAATGGGGAACAACGCCGTTCGATAGGCCCGCTCCAACGTTCTAAAACGCGTACCCGAAACCAGCGCCTCGGCTTGCGTTTGGGGCAATTCTTCGCTGATAAATCCCACCAGGGAAGGCGGCCGGTATTCCACTTTGGTGCCGACTTCGGTTTGGCAACGATAGCGCACGGTCAAATTGACCTGTTGATTGACGTAGACCCAGGGATGCGTAAG
Organism: Candidatus Firestoneibacteriota bacterium; assembly: GCA_013335425.1. GTDB lineage: Bacteria > Oederibacteriota > JAAXVQ01 > JAAXVQ01 > JAAXVQ01 > JAAXVQ01. The sequence goes on from JAAXVQ010000233.1 coordinate 1,573, forward strand.
CAGCGCGTAAAATTCGGCGGTGTTCTCGGCTTTGACTGAACTATCGTCCGGAGCGGAGGCCACCATTTTGGGCATTAGGGAACGTTGTCCGGAAAATTTTCGTTGGAAAGCAAACCCCGAACGCGCCCCTTCCACTTCCAAAGTGAGGGGTTCGGTTGCGGACTTTAACCCGCGATTGACAATCCTCACGGCAGGCACTGTAATGGTCCCGGTGGTCAAAGGGAGATAAACAAAATGATACGTCCGCTGCTTGAGCATGCGCCCGTTTTGGGTAATGCGCGTTTCTGCTTGGTTGGTGTTGATCAAGTCCAGGTTTTCCATGCGGGGGGGGGCGAGCTCGATACCCGTAAGATCCGGGCCGATAATGTCCACGGTCAGGGTAAAACTTTCATCCAAATGGACGCGATTGCGGTCCAACTCGGCTTTGATCTGCAGTCTGCGATCCCCGTTTTTTAAACTCGGAAGGACGGCGTTGTTGTAAAGCGGTTCGGTTTCCAGATCCTCGCCTTTCAAAGGCACGGGCCCTTCCGTGTCTCGGGAAGGTTGCTCCCGGGAAAAATCTGCCGATTTGGGCGTGTACGAAAACACCTTTTTTTTAACGGGTTCCGCTTGCGGTGATGCCGAGGGCGTGAGTGGTCGGCGGGGATGACGCGGCGAGGTGGAATCCAGAATCGGTTCCGTGACAATTTCACCGTCCGGGGGAACGACCTTGTCCGCCGCACGCTTACTTTTCTTTTCCCCATACCGCCGGGTTTGCAAGGCATGCCCGAAGTATTCCGGCGTGGGCGTAGGTTCCGGGGTGGCGGCTTTTTGGGAGCGCGTTACGCCTTCTTGGATCGTCAGAGGTTCGGTGATTAATTCCCGAGCCTGCGACTTAGGGGTTAGGCTCCCGACGCTTAAACCGGCAAACGCCCAACCCGCCACCAGGATAACAAACCATGCTCTCCGCCAAGTTTTACGCATAACGCTATTTTGCGGCATTGTGTCCAAAGATTCAAGCTAACAGTGGCGCATGGTCAGAGCTCAGCCGGGAGCGGCGGCGACAACCTTTTTGCCGGAGCGGTGATAAAAAGCTGGACACTTTTGATTATTCATGTATATTAATATTGTTATATATTAATTATTCCCGAAAGGGGAAAACCAATGCACCATCCATTACGAACGGGGGTCTTAATTATGGGTTTACTGGGTTGGTTGTTGGGCGGCTCGGCGGAAGCCGGCACGGACCGGCTTAAGGCAGAGGCGTTGATGCAAAAGATTAAAAGCGGACAAAAAATGGTTTTAATCGATGTACGCCAACCCGAAGAGCTTACGAGCCCCTTGGGCGCTTTGCCGGGTGTTAAAAACATCCCCCTACCCGACCTGGGACGCCGCTTTGCGGAAATACCCAAGGACCGGGACGTGGTTTTGATCTGTCGCAGCGGGCACCGCTCGGGGCAGGCTTTAAACTTTTTAAAACGGCAAGGGTACACTCGGATTCAAGATGTAGACGGCGGCATGATGGCCATTCGCGCCTTACCGAAAAAATAGTTTAATTACGTGTTGGGGAAAAACTGGAGAACTTACTCTCCGGCGGACGCCTCAGATCGAAAAATCCGCTTGCTTATGCGGTTTTTCTCTATGCCGCCTTCGAGCAAGTCCTCCAGCTTTTCCCCAACAGAAACTGATTAGTTTGGAGCGAAACTTATGTTTGGATTAAAAAAAATTCTAATTGTGGGCGGCGTAGCCGGCGGTGCTTCGGCTGCAGCTCGGGCTCGACGCTTGAGCGAAGAAGCCACGATTGTACTCATAGAGCGCGGGCCGAACATTTCCTTTGCCAACTGCGGTTTACCTTACCACATAGGCGGTGACATTCCCGACCGCAATCGTCTTTTGGTACAAACCCCCGAAGCCATGCGCCGCCGGTTTCGCATCGATGTGCGCGTCAACACGGAAGCGCTCTCCATAGACCGCGACGGGAGGCGTCTGCGATTGCGCGATTTGCTCAGCCAAACCGATTATGCGGAAACCTACGATATACTTATTTTAAGCCCGGGCGCCGAACCCCTGCGACCTCCGATTCCCGGTGTGGACCTACCGGGAATTTTCAGTTTGCGTTCCCTGGAAGACATGGACGGAATCCAAGCCTGCTTATCCGAAACTCCCCGCACTCACGCCACCGTGGTCGGCGGCGGGTTTATCGGCGTGGAGATGGCGGAAGCGCTCAGGCATCGCGGGTTAAGCGTAACGCTGGTGGAAATGGCACCTCAGCTTTTGTCCCAACTCGACCCGGAAATGGCTGTCCCCGTCCAAAGACAGATGGAAAAACACGGCGTACAGTTGCGTTTGGGCCAAGCTGTCAACGGTTTTTCCCGCAGCGAAGGAAAACTTCGGGTACAGCTCACTTTGGGTGAAACCCTGACCTCCGACCTGGTCATCTTGGCCATCGGCATCCGTCCGGAAGTCAAACTGGCTCGGGAGGCCGGTCTGGTTCTGGGCGCCTCGGGCGGCATTGCGGTCAACGAACATATGCAAACCAGCGACCCGGCAATTTATGCGGTCGGCGATGCCGTTGAAACCCCGGACGTAGTCGGCGGTCAGAAACTTGTAGTGCCTTTAGCAGGCCCCGCCAATCGGCAGGGACGGATCGCCGCCGATAATGCCTTGGGGCGGGAGCAGAGCGT
>JAAXVQ010000008.1 GCA_013335425.1 Candidatus Firestoneibacteriota bacterium
TATACGGGGGACGGGGACGCTTTGATGCCGATGTTGGCCAACAACCTGGACAAAACCACGACTCTGCAAAAAGGCGGCATTGAAATCACTCTGCAAACCGCCTTGCAGCCCCAGTCCAACCTGGTGGCCTATACCATGCAGTTGAACCTGTTCAGCCAGGACTGCGCCCCGGGGATGGTCTTGTACGACAAACCCAGTACCTGGAACGCCCGCATTGTGGGCCTGGTCCTCAAAGCCAAGTTGCTGGAACAAACCAAAAAAAACATCGCGGACTTGATGGGGCAGGCGGCCCTGGATTTGCAGCGGGTGCGGGGGCAGCTTTCCACCCGCTTGCCGGAACCTATTTTAGCCGCGGCCGCCGGCCGCTGAAAGCGGGGACTTCATGACCTTGACGGAATTCTACGCGGGACTCGCAGGGTTGGAACAGTTCGAATTGCGTTCGGCCGACGAAAACCTGGTGGATGTGGTGTTTGAAGCTAAAGACGCGGCCGCGTGGCAGGCACGCCTGGAGTCCCTGCTGGGCCCGCCCCTCAAACCTGCAGGACAGAGCCCCGATTCACGTGTGAAAAAAATCGCCAAGTCCTTGGGCGGCATCCGCAACGAACAAACCCTGTTCAGTCAAACCTGCGGAGAACTTTTCCTGATCGCTGTTTTCTGGCCCTGGCAAAACGGCCGTTGCACAACCTGCAAGGCTTTTTATATCAATGCGGTGGGGTAAAACACCAGGGGCGTATGGCCATACGCCCCTACAATAATTCAATCCGACATCGGGGACATTGCCGCGGGGTCCGCATTAAGCCCATAAAAAGGCCGCAGGCCGGGCAGCGCCAGAGCAGCACCATGACCGCGCCGAGCAAAACCATGACCGCGAGGATAATCAATTGCCAAGCCCGGGCGGTCAAACCTTCCACCAGCAGCGCGGCATTTTCATTGAAAAAACCGATCAAGGCCAGACCCAAAATCATCACGACCCCGCAAGCTGCGGCCAGCACTTTGCGGAGGCGAAACGCCCCGGCGGCGGAGGCGGGCGGAATCACCAAACCGGCTCCAAAGCCGTGAACGGCACTTTTTGCTTGGTCCCGCGTGGCGGCGTCCAGGAAAGCATGAGCGTCGGGTAAGCGCCGTCCGATTTTTGGTAATCGATGCGGATGCGGTGAGGTCCGGCCGTTAACCGCACCGAGGCTTCCTGATAAGCGTCGGCCACGTTGTTGGCCACCACCGTGCGGTCGTCCAAATACAGCCAGGCCGCTTGGTTGTTGAGCACACCGAACGCATACACGCCCGCCGTCGGCACCGTGAGGATGCCTTCCCAGCGGGCGGAAAAAGGCGCGGAGAGCGGAAAGTCCGCGCCCAGCAAAGACATGAACGGGTCCACCCGTTTTAGGTACGGCGCCCCCTGCCATTGGGCCGAGGTGAAATAGGTGCCGGCCAAACCATGCACTTGGGTCCGCGGCGATAAATACGTCCCGGGAACCACGTTCCAACCTTCGGCCGTCCGGCGTTTCCAAAACACGCGCACCTGACGCCCGGCGGGAAACGAGGCCTGCAGCTCCAACGCATGGAGCCCTTGCGGAAGCTCCACCCCCTCCTCGGACACTTCCCGGCGGTCCAGACGCAGGCGTACCTCGGAAGCCCCTTCCACCCGGAACTGATACACGTCCCAGGCGGGCGTTTTGAGCGATCCGCTCCAACGTACCCGGAGCCTGCCTTTGAAGGGGGCGCTCGCGGGCTCGACCATGAATTCGCGCGTCCCCTCCTGCCGGCGGACGGTTTGCCCGTCCTCGCTGGTATACTCCGCGTTCACCCCCCGTCCCCGCAGCACTTCCTCGGCCGGAACGCGGACTTCGGTGAACAGATCAAAGTCAAAGGGGCTGGGAAAAACAGTCAGCTTGGCGCCGGGGTAGTAGTAGCGCAGCATCTCTTTGGCGTTCTCGTGGACCGACAACAAACAGTATTCCAGATTTTTGCTCCCTTGATAAGCGCTGGGCACCGATTGCACCATGCTGAACGGTTCCGCCTCCAGCACCGGGTAACCCAAGAAGCGGATGGTGGGGTAATCGAAGGAACCGGCTGAAATATAGGCGTGATAATTTCCGCCCAACTCGCGCAGGCGCTGCCCCATGGCCGCTTCGCGCGAAGCGAACTCCGACCAGCAAGCCATGGTGTTGGCTTGACGGTCGAAATAATCGTATAAATTCTGATAACCGATCCAAAAACCCAAGGGAAGCAGACCCAGCCAAAGCCAACGCCGCCAGGAAGCGTTCCGGGCCAAGCCGAGCGCGCCTTGCCAGAGAAACTCCAGGCCGAAACCGGCGAGCAAGCCCACGGGCACGATCGCCCCGATGCAGCGGTAGCCCTGGGGCGCTTCAATGGTGAGAAAGCCGGGGACCAAAGCCGCCAAAAACCAGAGCACGGTCAAGAAGGCGTGGCGGCGTTGCAGGTTTTTCAGGCTCCAGATCAGCCCCAGGCCGAAGAGCAGGCCGGTGGTGAAATCCAGCATCGGGACCTCGGGGATGTTGTGTCTCCCGTTGCAGTCCCCGAAAAAATTAAACATCAGCAGGGTGGTCTTGACGTTCATCCAAAAAGCGTGCGCGGCTTGGGCCGGAGGCACGTGGTTGAAGATCAGCACCTGCCCGTTGCGCGCAAAAAAACGGTCTTGCTGCGTCAAGGCAAAATGTCCCAGGGGGGCGAAAACCAAAAACGCCACGGCCAAAAACACCAGCACGTTGGTCCATTGTTCGCGCAGGAATTTCTTGTCCCACGCCAACTGCATGACCAAATACGGACCCAGGACAAAGGGCACCAAATTGGAAGCATAGTAAGTATAGAGCCCCAGGGCAACTGCCAGGCCCGAGAGGGCCATATGCCAGCGGTTCCTGGTTTCCAGGCCGCGCAGGAGGAAGTATGCGGCGGCGGCGCCGAAAAAAGGCGTGGCGGCACCCACAAAATCGATGCGCGAAAAATTGATGTGCCAGCGCATTACGGCCAGCAGGAAAACGGCGGCTAAGGCTACGGGGCGGGAGAACATGCGCCGGGCCAGAAAATAGAAAGCGCCCACGGTCAACCAGCCCAGCAAGGCGGGCACCATGCGGGCGGCGCCGATATTCACGCCTCCCAAGCGCAGTGCGAGAGAATTCAAATAATGAAAGAGGGTGGGCAGCGGGGCATCCGAGGGGCCGAAAATGGGAACATAATTGGGGTCCAGGATGATTTGCAGACCAATGAGCGCATTGGCCGCTTCGTCAAAGGAAAAGCCATTGGGTTGATGCGCCAGATTCCAGGTCCGAACCACGGCCGCCAGGAGCAGAACCCCCGCCAAAATACCGGCTTCCCAGGGTTTGGAAATGTTCACCGCAGGTTCCTCGGCCGGCGCGGGTTTCCAAACCAGCGTCACCAACAGGACGGCTGCCGCCAGCCAGCAAGCCAAGCCCGGCCAAAGTTGGCGCGCAAACCATTGATCCTGCCCCAGCCAGGCAAAAATCACCACCCCGGCCAGAAGTGCGGGCTTAAGCCAGTCGCGTTCACCGACGGTGCCGCGTGCTCTGGACTTGAGCGGCGCCGGGCTCACGGCTGCCGCGCTTCGCGGTTTGCTGATGCGCTTTGGGCTGCCGGCGCGATTCTTGGGCTTGATGGCCATTGTCTTCTTTTGCCCCCTGACAGGATGGGTGAAAGCATTCACCCTTGGTTCGAAAAATTATTTTGACGGTTTATGGTCAAAAAAGGCGTTGATCTCGCGGGCCACGCGCCGGGCTTGACCCGGTGAAGTCTCCGGCGTGATGGGCAGGCATAAAACCCGGCGCGCCAGTTTTTCCGCCACCGGGAAGAGCCGGCGGGCCGACGGCAGGCGCGCAAAAATCGGCTGCTGATGCAGGGCCAGGGGATAATGCACGGCCGTCTCCACGCCGCGGCTTTTTAAATGCACGGCCAACGCGTCGCGCAGGTCGGTTTGCACGGCATATTGATGATACACGTGCCCGGCGCCGGCGCGGACTGCCGGCAGGACCAGCTTGGACGCGTCCAGCGCGCGGGCATACAAACCCGCCAAATTCCGGCGCTGTTGGTTCCAACGTTTCAACTGCGGCAGCTTCACGCGCAGCACCGCGGACTGCACTTCGTCCAGGCGCGAATTGTATCCCAGTTCCAAATGCCGGTATTTTTCCTCGCTCCCGTGATTGCGCAGACGCTTTACCCGGGCTGCCAGCTCCGGGCGGTTGGTCACCACCATGCCCCCGTCGCCGATGCCGCCCAGGTTTTTGGTGGGAAAAAACGAGAGACAACCGGCGTCCCCCAAGGCTCCCACGGGTTTGCCCTGCCAAGTGGCGCCCAGCGCCTGGCAGGCGTCTTCCACCACGGCCAAACGATGCGTTCGCGCCAAAGCCAGCAGACGGGTCATGTCCGCGGCTTGGCCGTAAAGATGCACGGGCACGATGGCCCGGGTACGGCGGGTCAAACATTTTTTCACGGCCGCGGGCGAAAGCGTATACGTGACGGGATCCACGTCCGCCAGCACCGGGGTGGCGCCGGCGAGCATGACGGCCGAGGCCGTGGCCATAAAGGTGAAATCCGGGACGATCACTTCATCCCCTGGGCCCACCTCGAGCGCCCGCAGGGACAACAGCAGCGCGTCCGTACCCGAGTTCAGGCCGAGGCCGAAGCGAGCTCCGCAGAGCCCGGCAATTTCCTTTTCCAAGGCCTGCGTCTCGGGCCCCAAAATAAAATGCGCCCCCGCGAGCGTTCGTTCCAGGGCGGCCAAAATATGCGCCTGGAGTTTCCGATGCTGGGCCGGAAGATTGATGAACGGAACCTGCGGACTAGCGATTTTTTTCATGTGATTTCACCCGGGGACTTTTGATTTTTTGAAGTTCAAACAAACCGCAGCCGAAGCGGCAGCCGAAATTGTTTTCCCACGCCGCCCGGGTCCAGGATTTGGGTTGCACCAAATCCCCGGCATCGTTGACATAGGCGAACGACCGCAGGCGGTAGGTGCCCGCAAACCAGGTGCTCAGATGCGCCAGGGAAAACACCCGGTGGGCGTCAAACTCAATGCGGGTTTCGCCGATGGGCACGGAAAAATACAGCACGCCGCCCGGACGCAGCATTTGGTGAAGATGGACCCAGGCTTTCCGATGCCCCGCAAAGTCCGGCGTGTCGCCGTAGCGCCCCAAGCCGATGTGCTCGAGCACGCTCAGGCAGGAGAGCGAATCACAGTAGCCGTGAAACGCAAACGGCTCGGCCGCCAAATCCGCCTGGCGAAAAGTCACGTTGGGTATTTGCGCCGCTTGGGCGCGCACGTCAAAAACTTCCAGCGCCCTAAACGCGGCCACATGCGCCACGAACCCGTCCAGGCGCGAGCCGACGTCCACATGCCGGCGCGGACGGTTTTGGAAAATCCGCTGCGCGGCCCAAAGGTCCTGGTGGAAGTAATGCCCGCGGGCCGTGCCGCTGGTTTCGAAACGGTCCCCCAGGCAGGGCATCCAAACCCCCCAGCGGAAGTCCCTCTGCCCGGCCGGCGCTTTTGCGCAAAACGCGAAAAAATTCGCGACATGCCGCGGCAGCCCTGCCAGCGAGCGCAAGGAGCGCAACGGGTCCCAGCCGGCCTGATTCAGCAGATGATAAACCCACTTGCCCAACCAATACATAACCGCTCCCAAGGCGGCCGGAAAAAAAACACCCGGCCGCCAGAGTAATTGTGAAGCGTGCCCAAAAGCAAACCCGCTCCCGCTTGCAGCCGTCCAACCGGCTATACCCTACTTGATCCATCCCCGCAGGGTGTTGAACAACCATACCCGCCAAACGCCGGGCATAAGCCGCATGGTGATCTGCTGCAAACTCCCGTAAATCTTATCAAAAAACGTCATGCGGTAGCCAAACTCTTTTACCGCCCGCCGCCGGATCTCCAAGGTCTTGACTTCCATGGCGCGGGTGGAACCCGTGGTCATGGACTTGGGCACCACCCGGTAACGCAAAAGCGTGTCCGCCAGATTGCCGAATTTGGCCAGCCGCCCCAGACGAAAATACAGCTCATAATCTTCGGCCGGATTATAGGCCGGGTCATAAAGTCCCGCCTGCAGCAGTACGGCTTTGCGCAGGATGATCGTGGGGTGGGAAAAAGGGCTGTAGCAAAACAAACGGGCGCGGATTTCCCCGTCGGTTAAGGCATACCGGCGCACGCCGATGAGGCGGTCCTGCCCGTCGATGATGTCCATGGCGCCGCCGGCCACCCCCACTTCGGGGTGCGCATCCAAATAGGCCACCTGCTTGGCAATGCGGTCCGGCAGGGAAACATCGTCGCTGTCCATACGGACCAAATATTCACCCCGGGCGGCTTCAATGGCGCGGTTGAGCGTCCGGCTCAATTTCAAGTTGGTTTCATTGCGCAGCAACCGGATGCGCTTATCCCGGCGGGCATAGTTTTGCAAAATCTCGGGAGAACGGTCGCGGCTTTGATCGTCCACGAGGATAAGTTCAAACGCACGGTAGGTCTGTTTTAAGATGCTCTCGATTGCGGCGGGCAAATAGTCGGCCGTATTATAAACCGGCATGATCACCGAAACCCTTACGCAGGGCGCGGTCGATCGCAGGGACGGCGTCTTTTTTTTTCGGGACAACGCCATGCTACTTAGCTCTCCCTTTTCCCGGAACCACGGCGATCTGGTACGTAAGCCAGGGATTGAAGACGCGGACCTTTTCCAGCAACTCTTCCGCGAAGTTAAGCACGGCCAGCAGCCAGGGCGCATCCCAGGGCAGGCAGCGGCTCTCGGCCATGGTGGCGGCCAAAGGTCCGGCCTCCGCCAAAAAACGCCGCAACTTCCGCCGCGTGAAATGATCATGCTCGCCGAAAAGCGTCAAATGCAGATAAAAAACCGGATTAAAGCGGTTGGCCTCAATCACCACAATAGGCCCCCCCGGCCTGACGACACGCCGCAGTTCGGCCAAGGCTTTTTGCGGATTTTTCATATGATGAAACGCGTCTTTAACCAAAGCGGCGTCAAATTGCGCATCGGGAAACGGCAGCGCCTCGGCTGAGGCTTCGCAAAAAATGCCCCCGCCTTGCTGCAGGCGTTCCAGGGCCGCGTCCTGGCACTCGACGTCCAGACCCGTGACCTGGCAACCCCATTCGGCCAGAACCTCCGAAGCGTGTCCGCCCCCGCAACCCGCGTCCAAAACCCGGCTGCGCTCGGGAAACAAATGACGCACCCGCCGCAGCAGGCGCTGGTAGTACAACCGTTCGGCCGGGCGCAAACGCGGAGCGCGCACCCGCAAAGCGGTGTCGGGGTTTAAATGCATGGTTCTTCCTATCCGGAAATGGTGGGGTTTGAGAAAACAAAAAAAGAATATCGGTTATTCCCTCGGGCGTCAAGCTGGAAAAAACACGGCCGCCGAACTTTTAAAACCAATCACCCCATCGGGCGGAGTCTAAACGACCTCCGGAGCCAATCTGATTTTCGCTTGCTTAGAATGTTTTTAATATGATAGTATTCACAAGATTTTACAACCACTGTCCGGGCCGGCTGAAAGGCCCGCAACGGACTTTTCCGTTAGAGTACGTTCCTTATTATATACAACTTCAATACCCACAGAAAAGGGGGCGGGGAATTGTCCTTAAAAACCACAACCGATAAAGCCGGTTGGCTCCTGGTATTGGCCCTGGGGCTGGCGTTTTTCTTTTCCGGCCAATGGTACCTGCTGGAACAAGGAAAAATTTTGCAGGGCTTTTACAATCTCTTCGCCTGTTTGCTGGTCGTCTACTGGATCAGCTGGCGGCGGAATTTTTCCATTGCGTTGCAAAACGCATTGGCCGTCGGCCTGGCGTTGGTGGTGTACTTGTGGACCACCGACTGGGCTTCAACCACTTACGGCGTGAATTCCAACATCAAACTGCTTCCCATCCTGGCCGGTCTGGCCATGGTCTTTACCCTGCACTCCCCCGTAAAACCCAATCCCGGGGAACGCACCGGCGCCGACGTCACCTACAGCCGGCGGACTCTGCGGATTTTTTCCTGGATGCTGATCATCGCCACCATCATGATTCTCACGGTGATACTGGCCAAAACCTACCTGGTCCCCTTCGACAGCACCAATGTCATCAATTTTTTCTTTGTGCTGCGCAGTCACGGCATTTTGGGAGACATTCAATCCCTGCCCTTCTCGGCTTGGTGGCGTCTGTGGTTTCCCCTGCTTACGCTCGCCGGCATGCTCACGGCTTTCTGGTTTATCCTCTACCGCCAGGAGCGCCTGGGTGTCTGGAAGAGCCTGCTGCTGATCTATCTGCTGGGCAACGTGGCCGGCATCTCCATCGAGTACCTCGCCACCAGCGGGCTCGAACAGTTGGCCCTGGAAGTAAAATCCATCCACTACAATTTTTACAATGTGGCCAAGACCTATAAAACGTTTAGCGACATTTGGCTTATGCTGGAAACGTTCGCTACCCGGGAAATTTTTCAATTCCACTCCTTTGCCATGAGTCACCCGCCGCTCAATCTGATTTTAAACTGGATTTGGATACATCTAACCGGGGATAACCCAGCCCTGATCGCGCTCATCATTGGGGCCTTGGCCTGGACCGGGATTTTTCCCATGTTCTTGCTCGGGCGCGAACTGTACAACCGCGAGTTGGGCTTTTATATGGCGGGCTTGTACGCCGTGCTGCCCAATACGCTCATCATCAACATGGTGGCCTTGGACGGTTTAGTCACCAGCTTCACGGCCTGGACTTTCGCCTTCATGCTCATGGGCTCCCGGCGCCGGGGGCACGGGTATATGTTTTTGTCGGGCTTGGGCTTGGCGGGTTTTGCCTTGACCCACTACAGTTCCCCCATCTTGCTCCCGGCATTGTTTATTACCGCCATTATGGGCCTCCGCAGTCAAGAACTGAAACTCGGCGCATGGCTGGGAAGCGCATTCTCCAAACTGTTTTTTTTCATCTTGGGCGCGGGACTGCCCTTCCTGCTGCTGGAAATGACGACACATTGGAAATTCGATTACCCGGCCATGATGCACTACGTTGTTTTCCAAGTTTACGGAAACTCCATCGCCCTCCACCCCTGGTTCGTAGGTTCGTGGCTGACCTGGGTCAATTATTTTATATTTCTCAGTGTCCCGATTACGACGCTGTTCGTACTCCGTTGGCTGGACATCATTCGCGGCGATTGGAAAAATGATTTTTTCCCTTGGGCCGGATTGACCACCATGGTGGTCCCTTTTGTTTTGGGCATGGCGCGGCAGGAGACCGAACGTGCCTACATGCTGTTCAATGTTTTCGTCGTGGCCACAGCCGTCCTGATGTTGTGGAAAGGTGAACAACCTTTACGTTATATGCTCCGTGCCTCGGATGCTCGGCGGATTGAAGAGATGGGCGGCGGATGGCGCCCGATGTTTTTCGTCGTCATGGCCTTGGCATTCATCAACGCCATGATCATCGAAATGCTGGTGGTGGATCATTTTTAAACGGATAAAGTTTATACAAAATGACATGCTTGTCAAACTAGAAAGACAGGCAATGCGCAGATGTCACAGACGCCCGCTGATTTAACCTTTTAGCAACAACGCTTTTTTGAGCGTTTTCGAGGCATTGCGTGTGCCATATGCGCAATCTTCAAAAAAAGGTTGGTTTTAAAGGCTGGGGAAAGTCGTGTTTGAATAATTTCGACAGAAGTGACAAAATGAAATAAAAAATTATTTTTGCGGAGGAACCCAATGGCCAAAAGTAAAAAAGCTTCCACAGCCGCCGTATCCAAGAAAAAAAAGCCTCTCAGGAAAAGCGTTTCACCCGCCGGACCCTTGCGTGCAAAGAAAATGCCCCCGCCGGCCGCCCTGCAGCCGACGCCCGAAATCATCCAACCGGCACCCCAAACTTCAGGAAATTCCCGCAACTGGCTCTGGGCCCTGCTGATTGTGGGCATCATCGCATTAATCGGCGTGGAAGTGACCCTGAGCGTAAAAACCAAGATGAGTTATCAGGGCAAGGTCACCTCGGTACTTTACTTCGGGGAGCGCGGAGAATTACCGGACAAGCTCGGAAAATTTTGGGGTGCCGGCCGTGTCAGGATCGACGAAGCGCATAAACGCTTTTGCATGGTGGAGAGCATGTTTAACAAAATCATGTACTGGGATCTCGAAACCGGCAAACACATTATCGACATTGATAAGAACGGACCGCACAAAATAGACGCCCAAGGCCGCTCCCAATCAAAGGACTTTTCGCCCATCAATGGAGATATTGATCAGGAAGGCAACGTTTACGTTATTGATAAGAATCTCGGAGAGGTCTCCGTGTTTTCCCCGGACTTCAAGCTTAAAACCTCTTGGAAAGTTCCGGCCAGCGACAAAATTGCCGTTACCAAAACCGGCTTGGTCTACGTGCTTGACGTCCGGACCATGGAGATCGTTCAATATAACGCCGTAGGACAGGAACAGAAACGATTCGGCAGAGACCACTTCGGCAACCCGCGCCAATTTGCCGTCGACGAAGCGGGCAACCTCTTTGTTACGGATTTGGATCAAAAAAAAGTCTTGGGGTTTTCCCCGGACGGGAAATTGTTCACTTCATTTTCCCCCAGCGTCCGCCCTTTTGGTGATCATGATATTTTCGCAAAGGACGGTAAAATTTATTTGTCCATGTATGATGTAAAACGTCTGTTTGTCTTTTCTTTAAAAGGCAAACTCATCTGGGATATCCTGCTGCCCTATCCGGGAACCATTGCCGTGGACGGCAACGGCCTCCTGTATTTGGCTGGTCCCGGCGGCTTAGGCACCTTCCGGATCGAGAAACAATTTCGTTAACAAATAAATCACACACAACATCGTGTTGGGGTATCAAGGATGAAAATTCTGGTGGTCGGTGGGGCCGGCTATCTAGGCGGCAGCGTTACGGATTTATTAATGCGCACGAACCATGAACTTCTGGTATATGATGTTTTACTCTATGAAGATTTTTACCGCAAAAAAGTGCCTTTCGTGCTGGGGGACGTCAGGGACTATGCCGCCCTCAAAAAACACCTGGCCTGGGCGGATGCCGTGGTATGGCTGGCGGCGATTGTCGGCGACCCGGCTTGCGCGATCCGCGAGTCTTTGACCCAGGCGGTGAACCGCGACTCGGTCCGTTGGCTGCGGGAAAATTTTTCCGGCCCCATTGTTTTCATGTCCACCTGCTCGGTCTACGGGGCCAACACCGAAGTCTTGGACGAAACCTCCGCGCTCAACCCCCTGTCACTCTACGCCCGCACCAAAGTGGAAGCGGAAAACATCCTGGCGGGCTCCAACGCCGTGTGCTTCCGCCTGGGAACCCTCTTCGGCGTAAGTGATGAGTTCGCCCGGCAGCGTTTCGACCTGGTGGTGAACACCCTGGTGATGCGGGCGGTTTACCACGGCCGCATCAGCGTCTTCGGCGGTTCCCAGTTCCGCCCCCTGCTCCATGTGCGCGACGTGGCTCCGGCCATTGTCCGCGCGCTGGAGACCCAAGCCCGGGGTATTTACAATTTGCACTACGACAACTACAAGATCATCGATATCGTCAAGACCATTGAAAATCATTTCCCGGATCTCAAGGTGGAAACCACGGCCGAACAGTTTGAAGACAAGCGCAACTACAGCGTTTCCAGCGCCAAAGCCAAAAAAGATCTGGGCTTCGCACCTGCGGTTTCTCTCGATTTGGGCATCCGCGAACTCAAGCAATTATTGGAAGAGAAACGCATAAAAAACACCTTTTTCACGCGTTTCTCCAATTACGAACATCTCCGGCACCTGCTCGCCGAGCACCCCTCGCCCCTGGGGCGGGAACTCAAGCTGGAAATCTGATTTTTCGAGGTTCGGCATGAACGAATTGTCCATCATCATACCCGTGCTTTCCGGCTTCGAACGCATGCCGGCGTTCATTGACGGCTTGAGCCAGTACTTGCAGGCCAACCCCGGCGATATGGACGTCATCGTGGTCGTCGATCAGACCGTGGAAAAACCCGGGAGCATCCTCGAATACGTGCGCGACCATTACCCCTGGCTGCCCTGCCGGGTGCTGCAAAAATACGGACGGGGCAGCGAACGCAACTACGGCGCCTTGGTCCGCTTCGGCATGGCTTACTCCCACAGCCAATACGTGGTGCTGGTCTCCCCTTCGGGGGAAGATGATTTAAGCAAAATCCGGGAAATGCTCCCCCAGATGCGCCAAGGCGCCCAGTTGGCGCAAGCCACCCGTTATTTAAAACCCGCGGACGCGCGGCAGGTGAAATTTCTTTTCCGATTTTATCAAACCCTTTTCAGGTTCAGCATTCGGGCGTTGCTGGGCTTGACGGTCAGCGATTCCACTTACGGGTTTAAGATGTTCGACCGGGTGTTTATCGAGAGTTTGGGCATCAACCGCAACGGCTTTTCCCTCTGCCCGGAAATCACGGTTAAAAGCCTGCTCGCCGGAGGGAAAGTGGTGTATGTGCCTTCGGCGGCCCGCCCCGTGCCCGGCGGCTCGCCCTTTCAATTGAGCCGGGAAGGCATCGGATATTTTTTGGTCGTCTCCCGCGCCTTTTTGCACCGGCTGGGATTGCTGTGGTTTTAAGCCCGCGCCCATGAAGGTCGGCATCGTCATCCCCATGTACAATGAAGCCGCCGGTGCGCGGACGAACCTGGAAACCATATTAACCTATACGCGCCGACTCCCGGGCGACGTCTTCGTGCTCGTGGTCAATGACGCCTCCACCGACACCACCGAGCCCTTGGTGAAAAAACTGATCGCCGAACAACCCGACGACCATCTGCGCCTGATCTCGCACGCCCGCAACTCCGGTTATGGCGCGGCCAACCGCACCGGAGCGCAATACGCGTTGGAACAAGGTTGCGACTATGCCTTGTTTATGGACAGCGATCTGACCAACCACCCCAAATATCTCGCAGATTTTTATCCCCCCATGCAGCGGGGCGTCGACTACATCAAAGCTTCGCGCTATGTTCCCGGCGGCGGCATGGAAGGCGTGCCTGTCTTCCGGCAACTGATTTCCCGCGCGGGCAATGCCGCGGCCGCCCGCCTTTTCGGCCTTCCCCTGCACGATTGCACCAACGGCTTCCGCGCCGTGCACGCCCGCGTGCTCAAATCCCTGCGCCTTAAGGAAAATAAGTTCGCCCTGATCGTCGAAGAACTTTATCAGGCAAAATTTTCAGCTGCTTCGTATGCCGAAGTTCCCACCCTGCTGACGGCCCGCCGCGCCGGGGAAAAACCTTCCAGTTTCACCTATCCGCCCTCCGTGTTCTGGACTTATTTTAAATACGCCTTCAAAGCCTTTTGGCATGTGCGCCCATATCCCAACTTTCCCCCAGGAGAAAAACCATGAGAAGAACCGTATGCCGCGGCTGCGCAAGTCCGGATTTGGCCGAATTCCTCAATCTGGGCGACATGCCCTTGGCCGGCGGATTTTTATCCTCCCCCGAAGCCTTTGCCGCCGAACAACGCTACCCCTTGCCCGTGCATGTGTGCCGGAAATGCGGGCTGGTGCAAATCCTGGAGCTGGTTTCTCCGGACGTGCTTTTCAAGGACTACGCTTTTTCCTCAAGCACCATCAACCCCCTGATCCGGCATTTTGAACAATACGCCCAATGGATCAAGGATAAGCTTCACCCCGGCCTGGTGGTGGAGTTCGGGTGCAATGACGGTATTTTGCTTGAACCCCTCAACCGACTTGGCATTAAAACCTGCGGCATTGACATTTCCGAGAACATTACCACCATGGCCCGCGCCAAGGGCTTGGATGTGGTCACCGGCTATTTTGACGCACCCACGGCCGGGGCCATTCGCACACGCCTGGGTCAGGCTGATTTGGTCACGGGGAGCAATGCCTTTCCCCATAACGACAACCCCGAGGTGATCTTGCAGGCCGCCCGGAACGTTTTAAAACCCACGGGACATTTGGCCCTGGAGGTCATGTACCTCGGAGATTTGCTGGACCAACTCCAATGGGACACGTTCTATCACGAACATCTGACGTTTTATTGCCTGACCACCCTCAACACCTTGCTGCAGCGCTACGGCTTTCATGCCGTGGACGCCGTGCGCCTGCCCATGCACGGCGGGGCCCTGCGCGTATTGGCGGCCATGGATCCGGACGAAACTCCCTCCCCGGCGGTCGCGGATTTGTTGCAAAATGAAAGCCGGGCCAAGTTGGCGGATCCGGAGACTTGGTTCGCTTTCGGACGCAACATGGGGCGGACCATCGAGGTTGTCAACCGCACGCTTCGAGATTTGAGCAAGACCCAGCGCATTTGGGGTTACGGCGCCGCAGGCAAGGCCACCCTTTGGGTAAACGCCTGCCGCATGGATTTTCTGGAAGCCATGGTGGACGCCTCCCCCCTGCGCGCCGGAAAGTGGATGCCGGGTACGCATACGCCCATCGTCTTCCCGGAAAAGCTCAAAGCCGATCCGCCGGATTATATCTTCATCACGGCCTGGAATTATGCGGAGCAAATCAAGAAAAACGAGGATTGGTTCAAAGGCATTTGGATCACGCCGCTGCCGGCGCTGCGATTTTTTTAGCACTTGCAGCGTGAGTTTCCGCCGGGTTTGAAGCCCACCCGTCTCAACGGCTTCCCGCAACATTTTTCAACAAATCAGCCTGTCCCCGTTGAAACAGGTTTGCACCTTCAACCAAAGGAACGGTTTTGATTTGAAAACCCGAGACGCATGAGTTATACTCATGTTCGTTTGGGACATTAGTGAACAACTTGCTTGTTTACATTAAAAAAACATACTGCCGAGAAACTCCGCTGCAAATTCCTCCTGCGTTATTCGGCCTTACTCGAGACCCCGCAAGCCTTGTCGCCCGACTCAGGCCGCCGATGGAGAGATACCGCGGAAACCGCTCTGGCGATACTTTGAACGGCCGCGCTTAAACGCATCGGCGCGGCTTGTAGGAAAGGAATGCCCGGCATGCCAACTCACTTGGAAAAACTGCTTCCCGAATTCACGCCGGCCCATCGCGTCAAACCCAATACCGGTGCCCAAAAAAAAATCCTGATGATCGGTCATTCCTCGGAAACCTTGCGCTTGGCGGAAAAATTAAATCAACAAGCCGACGGCTATATGGTTTTGGGTTGTATCGGCTTAAGCAACCGGGAGCCGGTGAAAAAGCATCGTCATGCCGGCTTTCTCATTTTCGGAGATCTTTCCGAGCTTGAAATTTTCATGGATATCTCGCCCGTGAAACCAGATATTCTGCTCATCAGCGATCCGGAAATTCGTCATCATCAGATTTTAAAGTGCATTTATTTTGCGCGCCTCCACAACTTGGAAGCCTGGGCCCGGCCTCAATTGGCGGCTTCTTTTTTCGGAGATTTAAAGTTTTCGCATTTCTACGGTCACCCCATTATCAAAATCATCCATAATTTAAATCCATTCAAGTTGCTGATAAAAAACCTCTTTGATTACACCTTGGCGATTTTGGCCGCGCTGCTGCTTTTGCCGATCATGCTTTGCACCGCCTTGGCGATTCGGGCTACCTCCCGCGGGCCGGTTTTTTTTCGGCAATCCCGAGTGGGCTTAAACGGGCATGAGTTTAAGGTCATTAAATTCCGGAGCATGTTTCAAAACGCGGAACAAACCAGCGGGCAGCTTTTAAGCCCCGGCCCGGCGGACCAAAGAGTGACACCCTTGGGGAGATTTTTAAGAAAGACGCACTTGGACGAGCTCCCGCAACTTTTCAATGTGCTCAACGGCAGCATGAGCCTGGTCGGCCCGCGACCGGAGCGTCAAATTTTTGTGGAGCGGTTTAGTCAGGCCATCCCGTTTTATTCCGAACGTTTCAAGGTTAAACCCGGTATCACCGGCATTGCCCAAGTCTACGGTTCCTATCATTCCCGCGCGGACGACAAACTTATTTTCGATCTTAACTACATCAACAATTTATCCCTGACGGTGGATATCAAGATCATCCTCTTGACCTTATGGAACGCTTGGGTCGGGTTGTTTGTCCGCGAAACCAAAAGCCCGCGCTGGACAGCCTAAGCCGCGGTCTTTCACAACCGGGTAAGCCAAATTTCACGCCAATAATGAAAACAGGACGCATCGCAGGAATACGCCAAACCGTCGCAATGACAGCCTTCCAAAAGCACCGTATGTTTCATCTTAATAAGCCGGTGCGTGCTCTCCACCAACATGGCGTCGAGGCGTTTAAAAACCCGTAAATTTTTTCCGCAATATTTGCGCATTTCCGGCATGAAATAGAGCCCTTTAAACCTTTGCTGCGAATCGAGGGTGGCTTGAATATCCTGCTCGGATTTTACTTTGACCCACTCGCCCGCGCTCAAGTCCAGAACTTCGCCCGGATATGACTTTGCCCGGATAAGCGGCTTTTTAAGCACTTTGAGTTTGGTCAAAATTCTTTTAAGGATCACGCCGAAAGCCAGGTTTTTCAGCAGGTATAAAAACTTGATGGGTTTGGGAACATGCGAAAATTCGATGAAGGTACAAGGTTCGGTTCTGGTTTTCTCCTGCAGATTCGGCAGCATGGGATTACCTCCGGACGTTTATGCACACCTCCCGCGGCGTTAAGCGGCTAAGGTGTTAGACTCCGTCCGAATCCATCTGCCCTATTTTTATGTCGGTAAATTCAACTGGAACCTTTGGCGGCAATGACCGCGGGAATGGTCTTGAGGATGATGCGGATATCCAACCCGAAGGACCAGCTCTCGATATATTCCAAATCCAGTTTCGCCCATTCTTCAAAATTGGTGATGTTGTTCCGCCCGCTGATCTGCCACAAGCAGGTTAAACCGGCCCGCATGCTCAGCCTGCGTTTCTGCCAGTATTCATAAGTCGCCACTTCCATGGGAAGGGGCGGACGGGGTCCGACGATGCTCATGTTCCCGATGAGGACATTCCAAAACTGGGGCAATTCATCCAAGCTGTACTTCCGCAGAAATCTCCCCACGTTGGTTTGGCGGGGATCTTTGGCCATTTTAAAGGCCGATCCCTTCATCTCGTTATAGGCCATCAATTCGGCCAAACGCCGCTCGGCATCCTTGACCATGGTTCGAAATTTGTAAATATAGAACTTCCTCCCGTTGAGGGTGCAGCGTTGTTGTTTGAAAAAAAGCGGCCCTTCGGAGGTGGCCTTGACAAAAACGGCGATCACCAACAGCAGGGGTAAAATGAAGATGAGGGCAGTCAGGGAAAAAACGATGTCAAAAAAGCGCTTAAAAATAAGCTGCCCCACTTTGCCCGCCGAGGCGTCATAGGTAATCAGCGGAATCCCGAATTCCTCGCTGTGTTTGCCTTGAATGGAATTAAGCTCGTAAAAATTCACGGCCACGCTCACCGGGATGCCCACGGTCTCGCAAAACCGAATGGGTTCCTCAATGCGGCCGAGCGATTCGTGCGGGATGAAGAAGAAGACGTGGTCAATGGTATGGCTTACGATGGTCTTTTCCCAATCGTCCAGGCTGCCGATCACGCGGTGACCTTCAACCTCTTCCCCGATACGCCCGGGGTCCGGGTCGATAAGTCCCACCACCTTGAGCCCGAACTCGGGTGTCTGGTTCACCTTGGCCAAGTACCGGCGTGCCCGCGGATCCGTGCCCACCACCAGGATATGTTTAAAACTGAAACTCATGCGCCGCAGCCGTTTGAACGCCAGCATGAGCGCCAATTTTTCCGAAGTCAGCAGTATGGCTGTGTTGGCAAACAAGAAAATAATGAACGCCCGGCTGAGGTAGACGACTTTAAAAAGGAACTCGATGGAGGCAAATATGAGGAAGCCCAAAACCATGGCCCGAAGCATGATCCAGAGAATCTTCCAGATCCCTTTCAGGCGGAAGGAAACATACATGCCGAACGCATAGAATTGGCCGACCCACAAGGTGATCATCACCGGCAAAACCCAAAAATAATAGTCAATGGGGTAAAGTTTCCTGAGCTCATGAAACAGCAGATAGGTGAGAAAGAAGCCGAACGTGATTACGACCACGTCGATGGCCACCAGTAATTTTCTAAAATAAGTCACATGTTCGTTGAGCATCCGAATCCGTTTCCGGCGGGAACGCACCGCCACCAGCCCGGCAAAGAAGCCCGCCGGAACTGTCCGAAATTTCCGATTATTTCACATGGTTTGGAGCAAGGCGCATTATAACATACCCCGCCTTGCTGTTGACAAAGATGAATACTTTTTCCACCGACCGCCTCAAAACCCGGATGCTGCAAACCACCCGCTCGCCCCGATTGCTTTTGGTGTTTGACCCCTCATAAAAATCCAGGCAAAACATAGGCAACCGGATTTTTCCAAAGACTCAGCCAAGCGGCGAAGAAATTCCTCGCGATCTGCGTTGTCCTTGAAAATGAGCGAGCCATTTAGCCCGCGCGTTATGAGGTGGTAAAT
>JAAXVQ010000234.1 GCA_013335425.1 Candidatus Firestoneibacteriota bacterium
CTGCGGGACATTGAAGTCCACCCGGACCAAACCCCGCTGCCCTTTCACGTTAAGGTCTTTCACCGTCAATTTATTCATGCCGCGCCTCCTGAATTTGCGCTGGAATCAAAAACAAAGCAGCGGGAACCGGAAATTTCCGGTTCCCGCCGTGGTTTGCCACCGCTTGCTTAAGCGGTTATTTTTTGGAAATGAACTCGACTAAATCGACCACGCGGTTGGAATAACCCCATTCGTTGTCGTACCAAGCCAGCACTTTGATCAGGTCCCCGCCGACCACGAAGGTGGATTGTCCATCCACAATCGAGGAGGCCGGATCGCCGTAGAAGTCGCGCGAAACCAGCGGTTCGTCGGTGTATTTCAAAACCTTGCTCTTGGAAGCCGCTTCCTTCAAGACCGCGTTGACTTCCTCTTTGGTCGTGGGTTTGGCGGTTCGGATGACCACGTCCACCACCGAAACGTTCGGGGTCGGCACGCGCATGGAGAAACCGTCGAGCTTGCCCTTCAGTTCCGGCAACACCAAGGCCAGAGCCTTGGCCGCACCGGTGGAGGTCGGAATCATGGACATGGCCGCCGCGCGGGCGCGACGCAGATCCTTGTGGGGCGCATCCAGGATCACCTGATCGTTGGTGTAGGAGTGAATGGTGGTCATCAAGCCCGAAACAATACCGAACTTCTCCAAGATGACTTTGGCCACGGGGGCCAAGCAGTTCGTGGTGCAGGAGGCATTGGAAATGATGTTGTGCTTGGCGGCGTCGTAGAGCTGTTCGTTGACGCCCAAGACGATGGTGATGTCTTCGTTCTTGGCCGGGGCGCTGATGATGACTTTCTTGGCGCCGGCGGCGATGTGCGCTTCCGCCTTGTCCTTATCCGTGAAACGCCCGGTGGACTCTATCACGATCTCAACGCCCAGCGCCTTCCAGGGCAATTTGGCCGGATCCTTTTCCGCGACCACCTTCAAGCTCTTGCCGTTGACGAAAATTTCGTTTTCCCCGGCCGTGACCGTGCCCGGGAACGTGCCGGAAACCGAGTCGTATTTGAACAGATGGGCCAAAGTTTTGGCATCCGTTAAATCGTTCACAGCCACCACGTCGATGTTTTTGTTTTCCAACGCGGCGCGAAACACACTGCGGCCAATGCGGCCAAATCCGTTAATGCCCACCTTCACTGCCATAGCCCTGCCTCCTGTTTAAGCATAAATTACCCCCGAAAAAAGCGGGGATTTTGATTCCCGATCCCAAAAACACACCCCGACGGCTAAAATCAAAACACCGCCCGAGTTGAATAAAAATTACAAAAACGGCGGTATTTTTGCATACAACCGCCGTTGCGTCAACCTTATTTTCTGCAATCTTAATCGCAGTTTATGCCCGAAAAATCCGCGGCTGTTCCCCACGCTCAAACCGTCAGGCTTTTGCAGCCTTCCCATCGTACCCGGTGGCTGCCTGACCGTTTTCAAAAAGACTGGTTCCCGTCATTTCTTCGGGTTTGGGCAAACCCAACAATTCCAAAATCGTCGGCGCCACGTCCGCCAAAATACCATCACCGCGCAAGTTGACCTTGGCGCCCAAACCCCGGACCATCAACGGCACCTGGTTGGTGGTATGCGCCGTATGCGGCTTGCCCGTGGCGTAATCCTTCATTTTTTCTGCATTGCCGTGATCGGCCGTGATCAACAACACGCCACCCTTGGCCGTGACGGCCTTCTCCAGCTTGCCCACGCAGCGGTCCACTGTTTCGACGGCCTCCAGCGCGGCCAAAAACATCCCCGTATGCCCCACCATATCCCCGTTGGCATAATTCAAAACAATCAAGTCATACTGCTCCGAGGCGATGCGGCGCAGCACTTCCTCGGTCACTTCCTCCGCACTCCTGGCGGGTTTCAAGTCATAGGTCGCCACTTTGGGCGAAGGGATCAAAGCCCGTTCCTCCTGCGCAAACGGCTGTTCCTCGCCGCCGTTGAAGAAATAAGTCACGTGCGCATATTTTTCGGTTTCGGCTATCCGCAACTGGCGCAGCCCCGCTTGGGAAACCACCTGCCCCAAGAGGTGATTCATGCTTGTGGGTTTGAAAGCGACGGCCGCCCGGATGCTTTCTTCATAAAGGGTCAGGGTCACGAAATGCAGGTTGGAAAAGCGCGTGCGTTCAAAGGCCGTGAACTCCGAATCCGTGAAAGCGTGCGCGATCTGCCGCGCCCGATCGGCGCGAAAATTGAAAAAAATCAGAGCATCGCCGTCCTGGACCTGGGCCACGGGCTTGTTGTCCGAGCCAATGAGCACCGTGGGCAGCATGAATTCGTCGGTCTTGCCCGCTAAATAGGACGCTTCCACGGCCTGCACAGGATCCGTGGCTTGCACCCCTTTGCCGTTAACCATGGCTTGGTAGCCCATTTCCACCCGCTCCCAGCGTTTATCCCGGTCCATGGTGTAATAGCGTCCGGAAACCGTAGCCACCTGCCCGACTCCGAGTTCCTGTTGTTTGGCCACCAGCTCGCGCATGTAACCCGCCCCGGAAGCCGGCGGGGTGTCGCGCCCGTCCAGCAGGGTGTGCACGTAAACCCGGGTCAAACCTTCTTCCTTGGCCAGCTTCAGCAAGGCGTACAAATGAGTGTTGTGCGAGTGCACCCCCCCGTCCGAAAGCAGCCCGAGCAGGTGCAGGGCTTTGCCTTGTTCCCGCACGCTGCGCATGGCGGCCAAGAACTCCGGGTTTTGAAAAAAAGAGCCGTCAGTCACAGCTTTGGAAACACGGGTATATTCCTGATAAACGATGCGGCCGGCGCCCAAGTTCAAGTGCCCGACTTCCGAATTGCCCATCTGCCCGGCGGGCAGGCCCACGGCCTCGCCCGAAGCCGAAAGAAACGTGGCCGGCCCTTCGGCCATGTACCGGTCGAACTCCGGGGTCTTGGCGGCAAAAATCGCGTTGTGGGATTGGCAGGGGTTCATGCCCCAACCGTCCATGATCACCAGCATGACAGGTTTGGCTTTCGACATAACATCAGCTCCTTAGGCTTTAGAAAAAATCCAGCCTCCCAGGTGAAAAACACGCCACCTGGACAGCTGGATTTAAAAAGGGAGTCGGCGCCTTGCGGGGCGAAAATCCCGTTTAGATACTATTTTTCTTGCTGACTTCTTCCTTGGATTGGCACGCCACGCAGAGTTTGGCGAAAGGCAGCGCTTCCAGACGCGGGGCCGCTATCTGGGCTCCGCACCCTTCGCAGTTGCCGTAGGAACCGCCGTCGATGCGCTCCAAGGCGTCTTCCACTTCCTGGAGGCGCATGCGCTCGGTCTCCGAAAGACCCCACGCCAATTCGCGCTCGTAATAGTCCGAAGCCGCGTCCGCGGAATCCCTGACTTCGTTGGGCAAATCCTCCTTGGAGGAACTTACATTGGTTTTAACTTTTTCCAGTAAAGACTGTTTCTGTTCCTGCAACATCTTACGCAAGGATTCCAACTGAGTTTTTTTCATCCTGCTTAGGCACCCGCTTCCTTCCTCAAGGTGTTCCTGCCAGCTTGTAAAATCAAGCTTCCACTCCAGAAATCGGAGCATTATCCCTTTTCTCCCCATTGGACGCAACATCTTTATTTATTTTTTTCTCTTCCAAACCCGGCCGCGCCACCACCTTAATGGTGCGCAGTTTGGTGTCGGCCTGACCCTGCACGCGCCCGCCCCGAGCCTGCAATTCCTTGAGATAATCGATCAAACCGGCCGAGACCCGTTCCCCCGGATTGAGCAGCGGAATGCCGGGGGGGTACGGTGAAAAGACTTCGGCGCTCACTTCCCCCACTGCATCCCGCAGGGCGATTTTTACCGTGGGGGCGAACATGGCCTCGCGCGGCGTCATGACCACCTCGGGCATGCCGCTGGGCAAACGCAACCGAACCCGGTTGCGGGTGCTCCCGGGCGCCTCGGCGGCTATCGCCTGCAGGGCCGCGATGAGCCGGTTGATGTCCTTGGAGGTGTTGCCGATGGAAACGATCAGCAGAAACGTGTCGATATCCGCAAATTCCACCTGAATTTTATGGTTGCGGTTTAGGGTCTGGGAAACCTGGTAGCCGGTCAGCCCCAGGCCGGTCACGTCCACGGAAAGCTTGGTCGGGTCCTGCCCGAAGGCGCCGGGTTGCCCGACGCATTCTTTCCCGAAGCAATATAGCCCGGAAATCTGATTGATGCGCCGCCGGGCGTCCTCGGCCAAAAGCATGGCCACCGAAAGCAGTTCGCGCCCGCGGGT
>JAAXVQ010000235.1 GCA_013335425.1 Candidatus Firestoneibacteriota bacterium
TTTGACGGTGTTTGAAAACGTGGCCCTGGCCCTCCATGTCATGCACTATCCGGCCCGCACCATAACCCGGGACGTGAACCGCGTGCTGGACCGGGTGGGGCTGGGGGCCAAACGTCAGCAGAAACCTTGGCACTTGTCCGGCGGGGAGCGCCAACGCGTGGTGCTGGCGCGGGCCATTGTGCACGACCCGCCTTTGCTGCTGGCGGACGAACCCACGGGCAATTTGGACTTCGCCACGGGCTGGGAAGTCATGCGGCTGTTGCGGCAGATGTCCGAAGCCGGCACCACCGTGGTCTGCACCACGCACAACCTCAACTTCATCCAAAAGATGCGCAAGCGCACCATTTTTCTGGACCGGGGCATGATCCGCGCGGAAAAGGAAGGGCTGCAATGATGCCGGGCGGATTTTTGTTTCATGAAGCCCTGCGCCTGCTGCTCAACCGCAAACGGCTGAACCTGATTTCCCTGGGGGCGATCTCTTTGGCGCTGATGGCCCTAGGGCTGCTGCTGGTGTTGCAGCTGGGTGTGTTCAAATTGGTGGAGTTCGTGGATGAGAAGGTGGAGGTGGTGGCGTTTCTCAACGACCGGCTCACCGACGCCGGAGTCCAGACCCTGCTGGGCAAAATTCATGCGTCTTCGCAGGTGGTCGGCGTGGAGTACCGGACCAAGGAGGACGCGCTCAAGGAGTTTTCCGGCGATCCGGCCCTGAAACGCTTTTTGGACGCGCTCGGCGCCAATCCCCTGCCCGCCTCCGTGCGCATCCAGCTGCGGGAAAAAACCGCCGAGAACGTAGCCTACTTTGTCGCCTGGCTCAACGAGCAGGAAGGCGTGGAAGAAAGCACCTACGGCGGCGGCGATGCCGACCGCCTTTTGAAGTTCTTGCAGCTTGTGCGCCTGGGGGGCATCCTGCTGACTGCGGTGCTGACCGTCGCAGCCATGTTCATTATTGCCAACATCATTAGTCTGATGGTCTTCGCCCGCCGGGAGGAAATCACGATCATGCGCATGATCGGCGCCACCAAGTGGTTTGTGCGCGGGCCGTTTCTCATTTGGGGGTTGGTGCAGGGAGCCCTGGGCGGGGTGGCGGCCACGGGGATGATGTTCGGCATTTGGAAGATACTGTCCCACTATGCTTGGCAAGATGTCGGGGTCGATTTGGAAGCCCTTCTGCCGCCCCAGGTCCAATCCTGGGCGCTGGCCGCCGTTGCGGGCTTGATCGGCGCCGGGGCCCTCATGGGGTTCATCAGCAGCCTCACGGCCGTGGGCCGGCAATTGCGCGAATGACGCCCCGGCGCGCGCTGGTGTTGACGTCGGCACTGTGTGCCTGCTTGGCGGCATCCGCCGCCGGTGCGTCGCCGGAGCCGACGGCCACGCCGTCTACCTCCCGGAAACAACTCCAGCATTTCCGTCAAAATCTGCAACGGGGGCAGCAGGATCTTAAGACCCTCCAACAGCAAATTCACACCGAGCAGCAGCAGGTCATGTTGGGCCGGCGCCAGGAACGTTCCCTGTTGACCGATTTGCAAACCATGGACAAGCGCATCGACGGGGCCGAAGAGCATTTGGCCGAAGACCAGAGAAATCTGCGGGAAGTTCAAACCGCCTTGAGCAACATCCGCGCCGCCATGGCTCAAACCCAGGCCGCCCAGGAAGAAATGAAGGGTTTTTTAGCCGTGCGCCTGCGCCTGCTCTACCGCGAGGGCCGACAGGGTTTTTGGCGGGTTTTGGCGACGTCGCCCTCGGTCTCGGAAGCCATGCGGCGGTTGAAATTTTTCCACATTTTGGCTTCGCAAAACGCCTACTGGATCGAACGCCTGTCCTTGACGAGGGCCAAATTGGCCGGGCAAAAAGCGGATCTGGCCGCTCGTGAGCGTCAGGCCCGCGATCTGGAAGCTTCCTCCTTGCGGACTTTGGAGAGCATCCGGGGTCAAAAAAAGCGCCGCGAGCAGATGCTCGACCACGTGCGCAATAAACGCGAGGCGCACGAAGCGGCGGCCAGGGAGTTGAGCGCGGCGGCGGAAAACCTGAACCGCCTGGTGGACCAGTTGAAGCGCCGAGCCGCGGATTTGGAGAAGCGTATTCGCCTGGAAGGTTTGGCGTTTCCCCTGCGCCAGAAGAAGTTGATCTGGCCCACGCGCGGGCGGGTGACCCAAAAATTCGGCCGCACGCGCCATCCGCGCTTCAATACTTACGTCCTGAACAAAGGAATTGACATCACCGGAACGATGGGTCAGAATGTTTGCGCCGTGGCACCGGGCAACGTACTCTTCGCCGAATGGTTCGAGGGCTACGGCCGTTTGGTGATTCTGGATCACGGGCGGGGCTTCAACACCATATACGCGCACTTGGCGAAGATATCCGTCAGCGAAGGCCAGACCGTGGCCGAGGGACAGAGCGTGGGCACGCTGGGGGACTCCGGCACCTGGAAAGGGCCGAACCTCTATTTTGAAATCCGCCAGCGCGGCCAGGCCGTGGACCCCATGGACTGGATGGAAAGATAGCGGGCAATCAGCTTCACCGCAGAGGCGCAAAGGGCGCAAAGAAATCCATTGAAAAATAAATTCTTTCGAATTCTTCTCGGCGTTTATTACTTTAAAGCAGATACCCATTTTGGTTCATAAGCACGGGAGGCAGGCATGCAGAATAATTTAAAACGCATACTTTGGGTGGGTTCGATGGTTTTATTCCTGAGCCTGCTGGGATTTTTCGGAGGTTGGGTCACGGGTGAAACCCGGGCTTCGGCCACGGAAACCAACATCACCGACGATTCCTACGACAGCCTGCGCCCCCTTATCCAATCCCTGGCGCTGATCCGCGCCAATTATGTGGACGAGGCCAAGACCAAGCAAAAAGACTTGGTCTACGGCGCCATCAAGGGCATGGTCACCACGCTTGATCCCTACAGTCAGTTCATGGAACCGCAAAGTTTTAAAGACATGAAGCAGGACACGCAGGGTTCTTTCGGGGGCCTGGGCATTGAAATCGCCGTGAAGGACAACCAGCTCACCATCGTAACGCCCATCGACGGCACCCCGGCGCAAAAGGCCGGCGTGCAGCCCGGGGACCAGATCATCAAAATCGACGGCAAGAGCACCGAAGGCATTTCCATTATGGACGCCGTGCACAAAATGCGAGGGGTGCCGGGCACGCGCTGCGTGATCACCGTCCGCCGGAACGGGTCCGAGGACTGGATCGATTTTCCGATTATCCGCGACATCATTAAAATCCGTTCCATCCGTTCGGAGCTTTTGGACGGGCAGATCGGGTATCTCCGCATCACCGAGTTCATGGAACAGACCGGGGACGATTTTGACAAAGCGTTGAAATCGTTGGAGGCGAAAAACATCAAAGGCCTGAGCCTGGATTTGCGCAACAACCCCGGCGGCCTTTTGAACATGGCCGCCCAGATTGCGGAATATTTCGTTCCCCAGGGCAAGTTGTTGGTCTACACCGAAGGACGCAACCAGGCGCATAACATGCGCTTCATTTCCACTGCGCGGCATTCGTTCGACGCCGGGCCGCTGGCCGTGCTGGTCAACCAAGGTTCGGCTTCGGCCTCGGAGATTGTGGCCGGCGCCATTCAGGATTGGGGTTTGGGCGTAATCGTGGGGGAACGGACTTTCGGCAAGGGTTCGGTCCAGACCATCATCCCCATGAACGACGGCTCGGCGATTCGGCTTACCACGGCGCGCTACTTGACGCCCAAAGGCCAGATCATCCACGGCAACGGCATCAAGCCGGATTTGAGCGTGGAAACTTTCAAGCCCAACGACTTCACGGTTCACCTGATCCGGGAAAAGCGCCTGGAGGAGTTCGTTCATGATTACTTGAAAGTGCACGCCAAAGGCGAGGAACCGGTTGAAAAGCCGACGGAGAACGTGAAGGTTTCGGAGGAGTCCTGGGAGAAACTCAAACCCAAGACGCAGGACGAAAAACTTTCCGACGCGTTCACGCAATGGATGCGGGACAACCGCCACGACATCGTCAAGGCGGATTACAACCAGGATCAGCCTTATTTGCTTGCCCGCATACGCGAGGAAATCGCCCTGCGTTTAAACGGTATGGAAGCGTCGCGCAAGGTGCAGGTGGAGAACGACCCCCAGGTGCAGCGCGCCAAGGACGCTATTGCCATAACGCAGCGTTTCGGCAAGACTGATAAATAATTTCAGCCCGGTTTTTTAGCGTCGGTGGTTTTGTCGGCACCACGCCGGAGTTCCCGGC
>JAAXVQ010000236.1 GCA_013335425.1 Candidatus Firestoneibacteriota bacterium
TTAATAAAAGTAACCAATGGTATAGATAAAGATTTCCAAGTGCCGCGGTGTTTATTGAAGATTAAGGATAGCTCGGTACGTGAAAATGTTTTTATTGGATTGGCATTGAAGTGCGAGCTAATATCTTTTATTTTTGAAAGGCGCGAATTTCCCATTAGCCACCTGCTTTCCTCAATATTGGAACATAGGTAGTATATATACTACCTATGTTCCAATATCGGCAATATAATTAAAATTAAGATTTAGAAATCACCGGCGAATAAGTAGTAGTATATATACTACTACTTATTCGCCTATGGTTTACTATTAGACTAAATTGTCTATCTTTGAATTACATTTACGCATAATATTAAACTATGTGTTGCATATAGTTTAATATTATGTTAATATGTCCATCATGAATAGACATTCTGGCACAAAAATAAACATTCTATTAAAAAAATGGCCTAAAGGAGCAGTGGCGGTATCCTCTTGGTTAAATGAACAAGTCATATATCGTCAACTGATTCAAACCTATCAGAAATCCGATTGGGTAAATTCTATCGGAGGTGGGGCATTTGTTCGTTCTGATGACAAAATAGACTGGACAGGTGCGCTGTTTGCAATTCAATCCCAGTTGATGCTTCCAGTTCACGCAGCAGGCAAAACAGCGCTTCAACTGGAAGGCTTTTCACATTTTTTATCACTAGGAAAAGAAACTGATGTATTTCTGTTTGGGGCGGCAGGGGTAAAGCTGCCTACTTGGTTCAAAGCATATCATTGGGAACATAAAATTCATTACACTGCGACAAATCTTTTTCCTGATGTACAAGAAGGTCTTACCAAAATTGAAATCAATAATTTATCTATCGAAATATCATCCCCCGAGAGGGCTATTATGGAAGTTCTCCATTTGTTTCCGAGTAGATGTTCTTTTGAAGAAGGCCGATTACTTTTTGAAGGTCTTACAACGTTGCGCCCAGGTCTAGTTCAGACACTTCTCGAAAAGTGTAAATCAGTAAAAGTAAAACGTATGTTTTTATATTTAGCGGATGAATGTAACCACGCTTGGCGTAAAAAACTAAACCTTTCCAAGATTGATTTAGGCAAGGGTAAGCGAGAATTAGTCAAAGGCGGCAATTTGAATACGCAATACAACATTGTGGTTCCGAGGAAATCTGAGCTATAATCAAAGATGATGAAAAATAGTCGTTATTATGAACAAGCTAAACTTATGCTGCGTGTTCTTCCACACGTTGCAATGGAAAAGTGTTTTGTTTTAAAAGGCGGAACGGCTTTAAACCTTTTTCTAAGAGATATGCCCAGGCTCTCAGTGGATATTGATTTAACCTACCTGCCGATCGAATCAAGAACCGAGACAATAAAAAATATTCACCAATCGCTGAAAAAAATTTCGGCTTCCATTCAAAGGGCTATGCCGGATTGTAAATGTTTGCTCAGTGAATCCAAAGACATAGCCAAAATATTCGTGAGGAATAAAATCGTTCAAATTAAAATTGAACCGAATTATGTTATTCGAGGCACAGTTTTTCCCTGCTCGGAACGTCAATTGTGCGCGAAGGCAGAGACATTGTTTGAAATGTCCACTTCCATAACTACTGTATCCATTCCTGATTTATACGGCGGTAAAATCTGCGCGGCTTTAGATCGCCAACACCCCAGAGATTTTTATGATATTAAGATATTATTTGAAAACGAGGGCTTGACTGACGATATCCGCAAGGCTTTTGTTGTTTACCTTGCCAGCGGCGACAGGCCTATGAACGAAGTGGTGGAGCCAACCAAACAAAATTTTCTAACTTTGTACAAGAACGAATTTGAAGGCATGACAACACTGCCAATTAAATACCAAGAATTAGTTCAAGCGCGAGAGATGCTTATTTCTCAAATTAAAAATTCTTTGTCTAATAACGAAAAAATGTTTTTGCTTTCGATAAAAGCGGGGTTCCCAAAATGGGAGCTCCTGGGAGTCGCGGGAATAGATAGACTTCCCGCAATCCAATGGAAGCTTTCAAACATAAATAAAATGTCTGCAAAAAAACGCAGCCAAGCAATAGAGTTATTAAAAAGAAAGCTCGATTTATAATTTCCACACTTAATCAATCTGATTTAGGCGTTTATCAAATACTTCCGCTTTTCCTCCAATATCTTCGGTCCAAACTGCGGTACTGGATGGCTTCGCTGACGAATTCGGGCAGGATGGCGTCGGTGCGCTCCAAGTCGGCGATGGTGCGGGACACTTTGAGCACGCGGTGGTAAGCCCGGGCCGAGAGACCCAAGCGCTCGATGGCCGAGCGCAGCAGGGCATGCCCGGCCGCATCCAAAACGCAATGCTCCCGGATGAGGCGCGGCCCCATGTGGGCGTTGACATGCACGCCGCGCAGCCCCGAGAACCTGAGCTCCTGGCGCAGGCGCGCGGCCTGCACGCGTTCGCGGATGCCGGCGGAAGGCTCGGACTCTTGCGCTTGGGTGAGTTCCGGGTATTTTAGGGCCGGGAC
Organism: Candidatus Firestoneibacteriota bacterium; assembly: GCA_013335425.1. Classification (GTDB taxonomy): domain Bacteria; phylum Oederibacteriota; class JAAXVQ01; order JAAXVQ01; family JAAXVQ01; genus JAAXVQ01. The sequence continues at coordinate 2,499 of JAAXVQ010000236.1, forward strand.
TTCGAGTTGGATGTCCATGCGGTCCAGAAGCGGCCCGGAGATGCGGTTTAAATATTTTTGGATCTGCGTGGGCGTGCAGATGCACTCCTTGCCCGGGTCCGTGTAGTAGCCGCAGGGGCAGGGGTTCATGGCCGCCATGAGCATGAAGCGGGCCGGATAGCGCACGGCTGCCGAAGCCCGGGAAATATGCACTTGCCCGTCTTCCAAAGGCTGGCGCAGAACTTCCAGGGCGTTTTTGGAAAACTCCGGGAGTTCGTCCAAAAACAGCACGCCGTGATGGGCCAGGGAGACTTCCCCGGGCTTGGGGTAGGTGCCGCCGCCGATCAAGGCCACGTCCGAAACCGTATGGTGCGGGGAGCGGAAGGGGCGCCGGGTCAGCAAGGCTGAATCCTGGGGCAGCAGTCCGCAGATGCTGTAGATGCGCGTGGTTTCCAGGGACTCTTCCAAATTTAGCTCGGGCAAAATCGTGGGCAAGCGACGGGCGAGCATGGTTTTGCCGCTGCCCGGAGGCCCGAGGGTGAGCAGGTTGTGCCCGCCGGCGGCGGAAATTTCCAGGGCGCGTTTGGCCTGCTCCTGCCCGCGGACTTCGGAAAAATCACACCCCGCGCCGTCGGGTTCAGAAGGTGCGGGCACTTGACCTGGGGAAAACGGCTTCAGCGGGCGTTTGTTGTTGAAATGATCCACGGCATCCAGCAGCGTGGCCACGGGGAAAATTTCGAGGGAATGGATGACGGCCGCCTCGGCGGCGTTTTCCGCCGGCAGGATGACTTTGCGCAGCCCCGAGGTTTGCGCGGCCATGACCAAGGAAAGGGTACCGCGCACGGAACAAACCCGGCCGTCCAAGGAAAGTTCGCCGAAAACCAGGTACTCTCCCAGGGAAGTGCCCGTCATCTGCCCGGTGGCGGCCAGAATCCCCAGGGCCATGGGCAAATCATAGGCCGGACCTTCCTTGCGCAAATGCGCCGGCGCCAGGTTGACGGTGATGTGCCGCGGCGGCAGGTCCAGCTCGGAGTTTTTCAAAGCCGCAATGACCCGGTCCCGGCTTTCTTTCACAGCCGCGTCCGGCAAGCCCACAATGCAGAAATTGGGCAACCCGAGGCTTATGTCCACTTCCACCTGGATGCGCTTGGCCGCAATGCCCCAAAGCGCGCTGCTGAAGACCTGTGCGAACATAAGCCGTTTCCTCCCAATATAAGCTTCCTATACGACCCGAAAGCAGCCGGGAAAGTTGCAAAGAAATATGTATTTAATAACTGTTTTATTCAGGGGTTTGATCGAGCACTGACTAACTCCGCAAGGTGGCAAATTTATTCCTTTTTCTGCTAGATGATAAGATAAAGAAAAGTTCTGAAAAAAGGGGAAACCGGCCTTAGCGCCATTCGGAACTCGCTACCCGCTCGATCAAACCCTCCTCCCACCTGGCGACTTGTCTCCCATCATTAGAGCAGACCATGTCTTGCAGATGGTAGGCGGACTCGGGGACAAAGCGTTGCCCTGCCGGCATGTTTTCCCCTTTTTTCAGAACTTTTCTTTATCTTATCGCCGCCACCGCCACCCTTTTCCTGGTTTTTCCTTTACAAGCCCCGTCCAATTGTGTTTAATGGACCTTTGCATAAAGAAGAAGGGGCTTTGGCAGTGTAAAAATCCTCTTGCAGCGATTCGTGGTGAACGTTTATGAGCAAGGTTATTGCGGTTGT
>JAAXVQ010000237.1 GCA_013335425.1 Candidatus Firestoneibacteriota bacterium
CTTCCTGGAGGCAGACCATTTTGCCCGGCCAAACCGTTTATGTGCAGGGTTTGGCGTATTGGCAGACCGATCCTCGGAGTGTTCGGGAAACCATGCAAGCGTTGGGGCACGCGCCCCGACCCCAGGTTTTGCCTGCGCCCGCGCCTTCCCCCGCGGCCACGGCCGCTGTTTTGGCGGAGAATCCCGCAAAGTCCGCTGTGCCGAAAATTGCGGCCGCCGCAGCCACGGCCGTCAATACGCCCGTACCGGAAACGAAACCGGCTAAAGCGCCGTCGGCCAAATCTATGCCTTTAAAAGTCGTGCCGATCAAAGCGGCGCCGGTCAAAGCCGGTCCCAACAAAACCTTGCCGGGGCAGTCGGGAATTCGTCCTGCGCCCAAGGTCAGCGCGTTTTCCAAAGTGCCCTTGCCCAAGAGCGGGCAGCCCATTATCCGCGTGCTCAACGGCTGCGGCGCCCCGGGAGTGTGTAAACTCGCGGCCGACAAACTGGCCCGGCAGCATGTCCGGCTCAATCCGAAAAATTTGACCAATGCACCGAATTTTAATTTCACCGCCACCCAGATCAAAACCAATGCGAAAAACTTGCCCTGGGCGCACGCAATTGCTAAGATGCTGGGCATCGGGGAGAACCGGATTCAGATCATGCCGGAAAGCGTGTCCTACCCCGCAGTGACCGTGGTGGTGGGGAAAGACTACCCCGAGTGGGTGAAGTGAGAAGCCGGCAGGTTATGATTTTTTCACCGGGGTGCAAGGCCTTCTCTATGGGGGCTCGTTTTCTCATGGTACGAAAATGAGCCAACGATGGTAATCGGCAGGCTGGGTGCGCCCCGGTGAAAAAATCATAACCTGCCGGCTTGCAAAAAAAGAAGGAAGAAGGAGAACGAATTGTATCTGCGCCAACGTGTGAAAGTGTTGCTGGAACAGGCTGTGAGCGAACTGAAAATTGAGGAGCATTGGCCCGCGGATTTGACGGTTATCCCTGACGTCGAGCATCCGGCTTCTCCGGAACATGGCGATTACTCCACCAACCTGGCAATGAAACTGGCCAAACCCCTGAGGCAGTCTCCCCGGGCCATTGCGGAAAAATTAAAAGCCAAATTGGAATCCCAGGGCAAGGATTTGTGGGACGGCGTAGAAGTGGCCGGGCCGGGGTTCGTGAATTTGCACTTGAACCCGGCGGTTTTGGCCGCCGAGGTCGGCCGCGTGCGTCAAGGCGGCGAAGCGTACGGACAAGACACTTGGGGGCAGGGGCGCAAACTGCTCTTGGAGTTCGTTTCCGCCAACCCCACGGGGCCGCTCAACATAGTCTCGGCCCGCGCGGCCTCGGTCGGGGACGCACTGGCGAGGATTCTGCGCAGCCAAGGCGTGGCGGTGGATACCGAGTATTATATTAATGATGCGGGCAATCAGGCGCTGTTGCTGGGGGAGTCGTTGGCCGCCCGTTGGAAGCAGTCGCAAGGCCGGGAGGCCTCCCTGCCCGAAGAAGGGTACCAGGGTGAATACATTACGGATCTGGCGCAGGAGATTGCCCGGGAAAATACGGAAGCCATCAACCGGATGTTGGCCGGTCCCGGCCCGGACGCCGACTTGCTTGCGTTCTTCAAAAATAAGGGTGTGGAAAAAATAGTCGGCTGGCATAAGCTGGCCTTGGCGGACTTCGGGGTGACGTTTACCCGCTGGTTCCATGAGATTGATTTGGTGATGCCGCCGCAGGGCTCGGGCATACAACCCGTGGAAACGGTTGTCGCGCAGCTGAAAGATCTGGGCTTTTTGTATGAAAAGGATCAGGCCACTTGGTTTCGTTCCACGGATTTTAAGGATGACAAAGATCGGGTGTTGATTAAAAATGACGGCACCAAGACCTACCTCACCACGGACATCGCCTATCACGTTTATAAATTTGCGCGCGGCTATACGGAACTTATCGATATTTGGGGGCCCGACCATCACGGGTACATTGCCCGCATGCAGGCGGCCATGCTGGCCTTGAAGCATCCGGGGGACGCGTTTCATGTTTTAATCGCCCAACAGGTCAATCTTTTGGAGAACGGCGCACCCGTGGCCATGTCCAAACGCGCCGGGGTGTTCATCACCATGGCGGACTTGATTAAGGACGTCGGACGGGACGTGGCGCGTTTTTTCTTTCTGATGCGTTCCACGGACGCGCATCTGGATTTTGACCTCGACCTGGCGCGCAAGCATACGGACGAAAATCCCGTGTTCTATGTGCAGTACGCCCATGCGCGCATTTGCAGCATCCTGGCCAAGGCGAGGGAAGAACAATGGACGGTTCCGGCACCCGGAAACGGTCCTGCACTTTTCGAGCCCATGGTGCCGGAAGAGCTGGCCGTGGTGCGGAGTTTGACGGCGTTTCCGGAAATCGTGGAAGCCGCGGCGCGCAACCTGGAACCCCATACGGTGGCGTTTTATTTGCGCGACCTGGCCACAGAGTTCCATCGTTTTTACACCCTTTGCCGCGTGCTGGACCCGGAGGCACGGGAGCGTTCGCAGGCCCGCTTGGCTCTCATTGACGCCATCCGCATCGTGTTGCGCAACGGGCTCGATCTGTTGGGTATCAGTGCGCCGGAAAAAATGTAGGTGCACGGCCGGCACAGAATGTAGGGTCCAGGCATGCCTGGACCCTACGAACGAACATAGGACCATCAACAGGAGTCTTGCATGCAAGGCAAAGTCCGGCACATCAGCCTGCCTCGGCCCTCTGCCGAATCCGGGGAATCGCGCGTAGAGGATTTGACGCGTGATTTTTACCGGCTGGACTCGCGCCCCCGCCGTGTGCTGGTGGTGGGCTCGCGGGAACGCCGTTCCGTACCTAGTGTGGGCTGGCTCGACGAGATGCCTAATTTGGCGGATTTTGACGTGGTGGTTTTGAATCTGGAGGCCTTGGACCGCATTACCCTGGTCAAACTGACACGGGTGGACAAGGAACGCCTGCTGCGCATGCGTCATCAGCTTTTCGACTTGCTGCTTTCGGGCGGGGAAATCTACTGCATGCTGGCGCCCTTCTTGGCGTTCGGCTCCTACCTGTATTTTCCGGACGGTTCCATGGAACCCGAATGGTCCAATTTAAAGTGGTCTCCCCTGGGCTTCTCCCTGACTGAAATCCGCGGCGAGAGCATGCACATTGAAGAAGACGTGAAGTTCGAAGAGTACCTCCGGCAGGTCTCGGGCTGGGAGGGTTTCATCAACCCCACCGCCAATCTGAATTATCTGGAAGAACGCCTGCGCGGCGACAACAAATTGGGCGAGGACGAGGAAGTGTTCTGGCAGAGCCAGCCGCTGGCCTTCAACCGCTACGGCAAGCCGCTGGCCGCTTCGCTGTGTTTCGGGGTCCGTCAGCGGGAGAGCGAACACGCCGAGCCTAAGATTAAGTTTTTATCCGATTATCTGCACCTGCTTCCCCCGCCGAGCAAAATCACACGCGAGCAGGGTATCGACCTGCTGGTCGAGGAAGCCAAGGGCATGCCTGCCAAGAGCGTCAGCCCGGGCTGGGTTGAGCAATACCGCGTGCCCGGGGAGGAGGCGTTGGAACAGCGCATTGCCGAATCCTTGCGCCGCATTAAGTCCGCCGAACGCGAGCAGAAACGCTGCTTCCGGGATTATCGCGATTTGCAGCGCTGCAAGGCGCTGCTCTATGAACACGGCGACAACCTGCGTCAGGCCTTGGCTGCGGTACTGCGTCGGATGGAATTTGTGGTCAAGCCTTTTCCCGGTGCGCCGGAATTGCAGATCGTGCAAACCCGCCACGGCAAGCTGCTGTTGGACGCGGCGGGCCGTTCGGGCCCGGCGGAAGTGGGCGATCTGCAGCTCTTGCTCCGGCATGCAATTTTTGCGCAGGAAGTGGACGGGCGTATTTGGAAGGGACTGCTGGTTTTCAACCATTACCGCCTGCATGAGCCCAAGCAGGCGCGGGCTGCGGCTTTTCCCGGCGAGGTGGTGGCCCGGGCGCGTGAAATGCGTTTGGGACTGGCCACGGCCGAAGGGCTCTATGCGAGCTTTTGCGCCTATCTCCAGGGTTCCATGCTGCGGGAAGAATTGGAAGATCGTTTTTTTCACGGGCAGGGCATCATCAACCTGCCTGCCCCCAACATGCAACGTATGGCTGATGGAGGCATTGCAGGTTACGAAGATTATGTAGAAGGTATGGCCACGGGCGGTATGGGCGGTATG
>JAAXVQ010000238.1 GCA_013335425.1 Candidatus Firestoneibacteriota bacterium
ACTCCGTCCAGCACGGAGCTGATCTCCGTTTCCATCCCCAATTCGCGGGCCATTTTATCGTAAGTCGACTCCAGTGCTTCTTTTGAAATCTGCCTGGTTTCGTAATCTTCCTGCACCTGTTGCGACGGCTTAAAGAGGGCTTCTTTTTCATCGGTATCCACAACGGCCAAATCTCCCACACGAGCCAATTCGAACGTCCCCGTCATGTTGAGATTGGCAAAAACCGGAATGCCGCTTTTCTCGGATAAAACGGTTACCCAATGCAAGGCTTGAAAATCCCCATCCCAAACGACGGCTTGAACCTGGTTTTGCAATTTCGCAAATGCGCGATTCATAATGTTGGCTCTAGGATTTTTAACCACCAATATAAAGGGGCCTTCTTCAGGAATCCCGGAAATATAATTTCCCAGGATAATCGTATATTTTTCAAATTCCGCCAAGCTCCGATTCCGTAATGGTTGCGGGGCCTTATCATCCCAATAAGGGGACAATTTTCCGGCAATCTCCTCGGTGGTCATAGACTTAGTGGCGTCTAAGAAATCAACCAAAGTCGATGCAAAATCCCAAGCTTCCTGTTGTTGCTTTTGGTCGGCAGGAATAGATTTTATTTTTCCGAGCCACATTTCATGAATGACTTCCGCGGCCAGTTTTCTCTTTTTGAGTATTTCATCAATAATTTCCTGACGCGAGTTATAGAACCATTCCGCTGCCGTCAACTCAGTCATTTCCGGGCTTATCATCTCATCGACCGGAACATCTTCCCCGCTGCGAATGCGATCCGTCAGCCTATTTTCAGCTAATTTAGCGTGAGCCGCCACATAGCTGTGCAAGACGCCGAATTTGCCATAATGTCGTTCCACTTGCGTTCCAGGTACTTTAATATTCTTCTTCGCCATATCTATCTCAGTTCCAAACAAATCCTCGATCTCCTGCTCAGCCTCTTTAACAGAAATTCGTCTGGGGGAAATTTTGCGTGTCTTCAAGAAACCGTCATATTTGGCGATCGGAGCAATCGCAATTTTTCCATCCACGGCATTGGCTTTGCCCGTGGAAAACCGAATATTGTTTTTCCCGCCCATTTCGGTGCCGCTGAGTTCATTGACAACTTCCGTTTCGGATTTTTGAGATCTGATCCACTCCGTAAGCGCCCTTTGATGGTCGGGTCCCAAAACGCGCCCCAGAAAACCTTCTTCTTCCAAAGTTAATTCATTTTTTGCACTGCGCGCTTGGTAGCCTAATCCCCGTGAAAAAGCGTGGTCATAACCGGCAGATTCGATTAATTCGTGAAAAAACGCTGAAAGTTTGACTTTTCCAGCCACCTTTTCACGAAATAATTTCGCCGACAATATGACCGCACTTTCTATTCCCCAACCGAGCAAAACTTTTACTTCCGGTCCCTTAAGTTTTTCCTCGTCAGTTATCAAGAACACCCCGGAAAGAAGGTTCTGTTCCTCGGAAATGACAGGCTTTATTTGGTTGGTAAGTGCTTCAGCCTTGGCCAGAGCAATATTAAATATCTCCCTATCATCCTCATACCAACTTTTCTCTTCATCCTTCCGCGCCCGGACGGCATACAAGTCTTGAATGAAACTTACGACTTCTTTTTTTTCTGAATCAGTCAAACGCCCCAAGTGTTCAAGATATTCACTACTTTCACCGGTGGCATAGCCGAACGAGTCTAAATGCCATGATTTGATAATCACGCGATTGGGATTTTTAACCTTGTACTCATCGATCCACACTCTCCCGATGGCTCCTGCGGCGCTCGCGGGGATGGCGAAGGGCGTTTCCCTGTTCTTTTGAAACACCCCGCTAAGCCCTTCCTGAATCCTGCGTGCCCCACCATTCCCACGGCTTTTCGCAAATTCAATTGCACCGTCAAGCAAAACATCCGCACGCTCCGCAAATCGCTTCCACCCGGCCGCCAAGACAACCAACCGCTCTTGAGTGGTCTTCTGGGGAAAAAACACTACCGGACCATCAAGGATCCAGTCTCGGCCAAAAATCAAATCTTGGGACAAACGTGCAAGCAGATCATCCACCGAGAGGCCGGCGATTGGGCTTTTTCCAAACCTAGCGGCACTATCAAGCCATAGGGAAAAATTAAAAAAAGTCAACTGAGAGCCGCCGATGGTCGCGATTTGTAAACTATTGGTGGTATTGGCGGGGTTCAACGGCCGGGGGGATACCCGGACAAAAAAAACATTCCCGAAAGGAATCAACAATTCCCGGCCATGGACAAGAGCGCGCCCAAAATCCGGTTTCAAATCCGGATGCTGGGCTTCGTATTGGGAGAGCATCTCGTCATATTTTTGCTGCAAACCTGAAATCCCGGGAACGCCCGCGGCAGCCAGGCTTTTGAGTGCGACCGATTTGAGCATCACTTCCATCCAACGATAGGCCGTCTGCAAATCTTGGGTCAATTTGGACTCATTGATATTGTCATTCAAAGCGGGTATGGACCAAGGTGCGAAAAACGGTTCCAAGGCCATGATCTTCTGATCTTGCGCCAAAAGCCGTTCCAACGGCGTCCGCTTTTTACTCAACAAGGCAAAGTAGGGGTTTACCAGGTCCTGATGCCGCAAGGTGGGCTTCACCGTAAGGCAGGCGTAACCCTGCGCTTTCAATTGCGCTAGGATACGCTCGGTGTGATAGCCGCCGGTGACTAAAACCGCGGCTTTGACTTTTTGCTCCTGCATGCGCGTTTGCAGGTTTTGGATAAAATCCCGGCTGCGCAGGTCGGCGTTTTCATAGAAGTTGGCGGCTTGTTGCAGGAGTGCGTCCAGTTCAAAAACTTCGGGCTCCAACGGTTCGGCAAGATTGCTGCGGCTGAGAAAAGCCGCAAACTTGCCGACCCGGTAATCGGCCGGGTGGTGGCGGTATTGCGCCACTTCGGCGGGGGTGGCGGAAATGTTGAGCATTTTTTCCAAGAGGTCCAAGCGAAATTCCAATTGGTCCAATTCCGCTTCCTCAGCCTTGGTGTATAACTGCCGGCGGATTTGAGCATCCAGGGCATCAAGTTCTTCATAGAGTTTGTCGACTTCCAAGTCCGGGGCTCCGGCTGCGGCTTCGGCAATGTATTTGTCAATCTGCGGCATCCCCTGCTGAGACGCACCTACACGACGGGCTTCTTCCCTGAGGACCTTCGCATAGGCCAATAGAGACTGCTCACCGGACCGGAAACGCTTGCGTTGCAGGTCGAACGTCGTTAAAGCTGGTGAATAGCACGACGGCTTCACGCTGTCTAAAAGTTCCCGCAAATCAGTAACATACCCCAGGCTTTCGCTGGTTACGAACTTGGCCACGCTCTCCCGACCCTGACGGTAGTGTTCTGAAGTTTCAATACCCGTCAAACGGATCGGATGACTCCCGGTAGCGGCATAATATTCCGCGCCCGATACTCTGCCCTGCTGCATGAAATATTGCCCCACTTCCGCTTTGACGCGGGCATCCGGAAAACTAGCAAGTTTGCGCACATTGATGGGTTGCGAGGCGCCTTCCAAGGCGACCAGGGAAATACCCAAAGTCCCGGCCAAATGATCCAGCAGCCCAGCAATGTTGTTTTGGACCTCAAAATTGCAATGCAGGTCTTGGACGTGAATTATCAAACCCTTTGTGCCCTCAAAAGACTGCGCGACGGTACCGAACTTTACGGGAATCTCAACAGAACGATTTTCGAATTGCATCAGGTTGGGGCCCAAAGCAGCCATATCAAATGCCCAGGTAAGATACGGAAAAACAAACGTCAGACTAATCATGAGCACAATCAATCGAGTCCAACGCTTGAGTTTAGTACCTTGCCAGGCATTTAAAGAAATATATGAATCGGCTTTTCGCAAAGGCATTTGGTTTTCGACTCCCGATTCGAAGGTATTTTATGCCATAAGCATAGCGCATAAAACCACACTTGTCCAATCGCAGGTCCAATAAAAATCGCGATTTTAAATATTTATTCTTTGCGTGTTTGTTTTTAAAACAAATGTTTTTTATTTTTTTAAATTATTTAAATACGTTTTTCCCATAGGGGCGATTCGTGAATCGCCCCATAATAAACGCCCGCGAGGTTTTTATGGCTTGATAATTGGACGAAAATCAGGATTAAAAAGGTAAATCTCCATGGGGCGATTCTTGAATCGCCCCTACGATAGGAAAAAACATGATTACGAAGGCGGATTGTTC
>JAAXVQ010000239.1 GCA_013335425.1 Candidatus Firestoneibacteriota bacterium
AAACCACAGGTTTCCCTGACGCAAACGCCGATGCGTTTTGCTTTCCTTCCTAACTTAGTCGGGGTGCTTCGCCCCCGAACCCCCGCCTCTGTTCTATGATGAGGCTATGATTATATTCTAAACTATACCATTCGGGATTTATTTTGTCAATTTTTCTCACCAAGCAAAATTCAGATATTATTAAAGGGATTTTTTCGGTTTTAAATTAAATAAACACTATTTTTGTCAATTATTTGCGAACAAAAAAAGGCGCCAACGGGGTTCGTATGAAAAAATCAAGCAGGTAAAGAAATAACTCTCAAGCAGATTTAATCTAAAAAAATGAGGTTGCAATTTTTTGCAGGGTCGCCTTCCAGAAAATTACTCGGCGGGTCGGATTCTTCAACGGCGTTAACAAGTCTGAAAATTTTCCAAAAACGGCTATTCCCCATAAATGCCCCCGGCAGGCTTAAAACGCTTCGATATTGACATTTCACCCTGCTGTGCCAACCGGAATAATAGAATTTCGGAAAAACCGAGGAAAATGCCGGGGTATAAAACGCAACATCAAACGCATACTTGTTTTAGAAGACCCGGCTAGGTATTAATAAATGAAACCACGCTTGAAATCAGTGTACTCAACGAACCGACCAACACCATGCCCTTGAGCAGCCATCGATAATAAACGGTTTTTACCCACCGTACGTTCAATAAAAAAGGCAGACTGAACAACGCTTGCCCCAAGAAAAAGTTAGTTGCAAAAACCAAACCGTGAAATACCGTGGGTTGCAAAAAAGTCAACAGACACATAATCAACATGGGGGCCGTCAACGTAAAACTCGAAAGTCCGCCTAAGACCGGAACCGAAAGTTCCCAGCGGGAAGGATCCGTGGCCCGCGCCCACGCTAGATCCGGCGAAACTTGAATTGCAAAAAAGAGAAACATGAAAATAGCCAGCAAAAAGACGTTACCGAAAATTAACCTTGCGCATAGAGGGGAATGAAAGAAAAATCCCAAACTTGAAAAAAGCGCGCCCAAGATCAGGTACCCTGCCCAACGCCCCAGAAAATATCCCGTGATACGCCCAAAGGTGGGACGCACCGTCCATTGACCCTGCAAGGTGGGAAAAGGAAAACCCAGCCCGGTCTGCGGCAGCCCCAAGTAGGCAAATGCGCTCGCGCCCAACAAAAAAGACTCCCACCAAAACACGAACGCAATCACCCTTTCGTGAAAAACCAACACCCGACCTTTACCTGCCGCATCTAAAAAAAACTTTATCTGAAATAAAAGTATCGGCAAAAAATCCGCGTGCCTGTCCGGCGTTTTTAAAAAAACAGGTCCGCGCTTCGCTGTTTCCCAACCCGACTCCCCACCGACAGCCCGGGAGGGGAAACAATTCCGACGAGCGAAAACCGCAACCGCCCTCAGGGCGAGTTCCCCGATTCGGATCTCCCCAACAGATTGGCGCCGGTATGTTAGGAAATGATGGGTTTGCCATTTTTAAGAATTTTATAGATGACGCGCAGGCGTCCCTCACGCGTTCGGCAAAGGTGGACAAAACGGCTTACTAATTCGGAAAGCTCGCCTACTTGGGATTTTTCAGCTGAAGTCTGGTAGAGATATTCCAGTTTCTTGGCGCTTTTGGTCTCCTGCAGGAAGCCTTCTTCGGCCAGCTCCTGTAATTCGCGTTTTAGGGTCTCGGCGGGACGGTTCAAGGCTTTGGCCAAATCCAAAACCTTGAAAACGGTCTGGGGATGTTCATGAAAATAATTCACCAACTCCCATTTGATGAAGGAGTTGACATAGCGCGCCATAAATTCTTCCATGGGTTCATCCAGGCCCATGAGACTATTGAGGCCGTCGTCCTCTAAAAACATTTTTGAACCCTCCACGCGCGACACCGCTGACCCGACAGGCCGCTGGTATCATTATTATCATCCCCGGAGGTCTTGTCAAGGTTTTCGCTTTCTTTTCTCCAGGGACCGGGCACAAACAGTAAACCGCAACCTCATTTATTTAAAATATTTAATATACTTTTATTTATGGATTCACTATACTTACCCCGCCTGTTTTTGGGTCCGTTCCGGCAACGAATCCGTCTCCCTACCCAATCCTCAACAGGAGCCTAAGCGCATGCCAGCAGGATCAGACCAAACCCACGAAAGCATTCTTCCCATTCATAATTCCCTGACGCGCGCCAAGATTCTTTTAAACATGCTGCAGATAACCCTGCAACGTTTCCAGGCTGAAGAAAGCTCAGTGCTGACGCTGCTCCCCCATAACCATGACCTCGAAGTGCTTTGCTTGCGCGCCCGAAACGCGAAACGCATTAAACGTTTTCACTTGCCCCGGAATCACGGCATTGAATGGTGGCTTTATAACAATGCCAAAGCCCTGGTCGGACCCGGGGCTCTGATGCGCCTGCCCGCCACGCCGGCCCTCAACGATCATCCGCCACATTTTCAGCCCGCACAAATACGCAGCTTTATGGCGCTCCCCTTTAAAATCGGCTCCCGCAATAAGGGCACGCTGGTGGTGATCAATCCGGCCGGGGGGCAACCCTTTGATGCGCGTGACTTAGCGTCGTTGCGGTTGGTGGCCCAGCATGGCGCCCTGGCCCTGGAAAACGCCGCCACGCACGAGTCTCTGCAGGCGCTCAATCAGGAACTGGGACGTCAAGTCAAAGCCACGACCGCCCAATTGCTCAACGCCAATGAATTCCTGCGCAGCGCCGACCGGGCAAAATCCGACCTGATCTCCATGGTCTCGCACGAATTGCGCACACCCATTACCGCCATTACCGGCTTCGCCAAACTGCTCTCCAAGTCCGGATTGCATTTACTCTCCGAAGAACAGCTCCAATTCTTTCAGATTATTCAAAAACATTCGGAGAGTTTGGAGCGCCTCATCACGGATCTGTTGGACATCACCAAAATCGAACAGGGACACCTGGAAATGCGCCCTAACCGAACTTCCCTCAATGCCCTGGTGAACGAAGCCGTTATTTCCCAGCGGGCCTTTCTCCCCGGCCAGGGTGAATGCGTCCGTGTGGTACCCGCCGAGGAATCGTCTATGATCTCCGGCGACCGCATACGTTTGTTGCAGGTCATCAACAATCTGATGTCGAATGCCTTTAAATATTCCCCGGTGGGTACCGAGGTAACCTTGCGCGTCAAGGTGGAAAACCGACATCTGAACCTGGAAGTGGAAAACGAGGGAGACCCGCTGACCACAGAGCAACTGGAGCGGGTATTTGAAAAGTTTTTCCGCATTAAAACCACAGCCACCCAAAACATCCCGGGCAGCGGACTGGGACTGGCAGTTTCAAAAATGATCATTCAAGCTCACGGTGGGCGCATTTGGGCTGAAAACAGACCCGACCGAAAAGTCGCTTTTTGTTTTGCGCTTCCCCAGCCGGAGCCTGAAGAAGCTTAGCGCACGGCTAATGCAGCAGCGGCCACGTAAAGGCAAATAAAACCACGAACAGAATTGAAGCCAAACTCCCGCCCAGACCCACCAGCGAATGCCGGGTGAAAATCAAGCCGATGGAAGCGGCGACACCCACGCCGAAACACACAAGCGCATACAGCCCGGCTGAACTGGCTAAAATCGGAGTGATCCAAAGCACCCAAGCATAGGAAAGCAGAAAAACCCCCATAAAGGAAAAAAATCCGATCAGGAACCTTTTGCGTTCAACCCGCGTATCCGCTTTGGCCATGAGCTTTTCGCCCTCCTAGTTCCAATAAGTCAAACCACTGTCAGTTTACCACACCATTTCCCGCTGGACATAAAATTCTGCGCGGCTAGTCTTGGGGTTTGGGCCGGTTCAAAGCGCGCTTCGCAGCACGCTTTTTCCGGTGGTCGGCCAACTCTTCGCTCCAGAGCTTTTCCTGCCCCAGGGAACCCGGTTGGTAAAACTCCCGTTCGATCAATTCGTCCGGAAGATAATCTTCCGCCACCCAGTGCCCCGCATAATCATGCGCATAACGATAGCCTTGACCGTAACCCAAGTTCTTCATCAAGGACGTCGGCGCATTGCGTATGGTTAAAGGCACTGCGAGATCCCCTTGGGTGCGGACCGCGTCCTGCACTTGCGCGTAAGCGGTGTAGAGCGAGTTGCTCTTGGGTGCCAACGCCAGATAGACGACAAGCTGCGCGAGCACCAGATCACCTTCCGGGTGCCCCATAAAATCAAA
>JAAXVQ010000009.1 GCA_013335425.1 Candidatus Firestoneibacteriota bacterium
CAGTAACGGCCACACCCTCGGTGACGCAGACCTATACGTCCACAGCCACCTTGACCGCATCCGCAACCGGAAGCCTGACGTCCACCGCATCTCCGACGGCAACCATTTCCATCACGGCATCACCCTCGGCCACAGTTAGTCCTACGGTCACGCCCACGGTCACGGTCACGGTTTCCTTGACGGCCACGAATACGCAGACCTTCACTTTAACCGCAACCCCTACAAGCAGCATTTCCACCACAGCCACGCCCATGAGCGTGCCGACGTTGACGGCTACACCCACGGCGGCCGGCATGTTCACCCTGACGGCCACCATGACGCCGACGTCCACCCCGACAGCCACCGTGATGCTTTCCCGAGAAATTCAAATTTTTCCCAATCCGTTCCGTCCGGCTCAGGCGATCGGCGGGACCTTGAAATTCATCGGTTTGGAAAATTCTGATAAAATAAAGCTGTTTACGGTCAGCGGGGAAAAGGTCATGGAAAAAAACGACACGCAGGGGCGTTGGGAATGGGATGGAAAAAATTCGTCAGGTGAAAACGTCGTCACCGGCGTTTATGTTTGGGTTGTGCACCGGGCCGGCGGGGAAAAGGCAATGGGGAAAATATTTCTGGTAAGATAATGCATTATCAGATTCACTAAGGGGGAAAAGATATTCCGGTATGTAATAACCGGTTTAAGCAGGCGTATTTACAGGCAACTATTTTTCTGCCCCACCATCCGATTTTAAAGAATATGACTTTAGTTTTAATTTTGCGGCAATTATTAAGACTCGGGTTTTGCAATATAAAAAAGTGAGGCTGCCTGACTGGAATACTTGCTCCGGGAATAAGTGGAAAGCATAGGGGCTTTCAAGAGCGGGAAATCGGAATAATTAAGTTTTTTCCGGAGTTGATGTTTTTTTTACAGAAGGGCAGATTTTTTCTGTTACAATCTTGAGATTGCAGACATCCATTGGAGGTTGGGGAATTCAACACAATTTAAGTAAAAAATTGTAAAATTTGCCTAAAATTTGCTTGGGAAGGACGATACTAAAATTTGTTCTGATAACTTAATGATTGACATGGCTTTGGCTACTTTGTAAAATAGGTTCGTTAGTCTTATTCTAATCATCACGTCAAATAATTTGAAAGGAATGGGGCCGATGGTAATCAAAAAAGGCGTTCCTTCTAGAACTGTTGGGAAATGGATGCGTTACGCAGCCTTTCTCTTGCTGGTGTTGGGGGTGAATTCGGCTTGGGCCGCGACCAACTTTTTGGTCATGCCCCCGGTTATGGCCGGACAAGGCTATACAGCCGGGACTGCGCCTAATCGTTACAATCCTGTCACCCAAGTCGCGGGTGAAGCTTTCAATGTCACTATGTATTGCTACAATGACGGCACCAACAACCCGGTGAACTCCAACGGCGCGGCTACCACCATGGGGTCGAGTTCCACCTCGCCTTTGTTTTCACCCTCTTCGCCCGCACTTACCCAAACCTTTTCCGGAACTGCCAACAGCATGTATTCGCCGGTGGCTACTACCCTTTATCCGGCCAGTACCGGCACTTATACCATTTTGGCTTCCGCCAATGGCGGCGCAGGTATTAATGGTGACAGCGTTACCATCAACGTTCAATCCGTCAATTATTTTGAATTCGTCATCGGGACGTTCACGGCCGGGAGCGCAGGTACGCTGACCATCCGCGCCCGGGATTCTGCGAACAATGTTTGCGACCGCTACAATACTACTACGGGTGTGCGTTTATACGCATCGGACGCGGGCGCCAACGGCGCTGAGGTGGACTTGGGCTTGATCCAGTTTACCAACGGTGTTTATACCAGCAGTTCGCTCACGTTCTACCATGCCACTCAGTATGCACGCTTCCGGGCAGTTAAGGCAGGCGCTCCGGCTGTGACCAGCAACGCGGCCTTTACCATCGGCGCTGCCGCTTCCAACCAATTACTGATTTTGGGCCCGGGTCAGAGCATCTCTTCAGGCACCAGCACCGGCAATGGGCGCTCGAGCGGTTCGACCATCACCACCGGTCAGACGGCAGGCACAAATTTTTCCATGACGGTTTATGCCTGCGATGCTTATTGGAACACCAAGGCCGCCTCCACGACAATTCAATTGACCTCGGCGGATCCCGCCTTTACGCCCATCACCCAAGCCATTTCCGGAAGTTCGGTGGTGTTCAGTACCGTTAACCTGCATACCGCCGGCACCTTCGCCGTCACGGCCAACGATACGGGCGGAGGCGGTTTTTCCTCCCAGTCCGACAATGTTCCGGTATCGGCGGCGGCTTTGGACCATTTCGGTGTCAGTGTGGGCAGCAACGACGTTAACGCGGCCATTGCAGCGTCCACGGGCAACACCTCGGTGGTGGTGGTGGCGTTTGACATCTACGGCAACACCCGGACCACGGTCGGTGGCACCACGGTTCTGACTGTGCTGCAAAGCGGCGTTCCACTCAAGCCGGGTGTGAGCACGTATGGGGTAACTCCCAACACCACGACGTTGACGGGTTTCAGCAACGGCGTGTTTACCGGCAGCTTGTTTGTGCGCAAGATCGGGTTTAATTACTCGGTACGCATCACCAACGGCAGCGTAGTTACCAACTCTGGCGTGACTTTCGGGGTCCTGGCCGCGGGACCGGCTTACAAATATATAGTGTGCATGCCCGGGCAGACGTTGATTCCCGGCGAAGTGAACGGCACGCTTTGGGGACGCATCGGCAACCCCAACAACATTACCGCCGGTGTGCCCGTGGGCGTTTCCGTGTTGGTCACCGACCAACACGGAAACAAGGTGGTCAGCTCTTCCACGGTTAACGCTACCTTGGACGTCTCCGATTCGGCGGCTGTGTTTTCACCCACGCTGCCTTTTGCGATTCCTTCCAACAATTTACTGACTGTGACGCTGACCAAAGCGGCGCAATCGCCCCAGCAACAGCAGTTGAAAATCATTCACATTTCGGACAGTTATTTGGACAGCAACAGCGGGTATTTCAACGTGGTGGCCAACAGCTTGGATCACTTTTCCATCGCAAACATCGGCCTCAACCAGACGGCGGGCACGTCCTTTACGGCGAACATTACGGCCTTGGACATTTACAACAATGCCGTTATGACCTACGCCAATCCGATCTACCTCACGTCGCCTCTGCTCGATTATCACAACCCTGAACAAAGCGTGATCAGCGTGGCCGGCGGGACCGCAACCGGAGTCACCTGGACCGTTACCGGCGGCGGCTTCGTCAATGGCGTCTTGGCCAGCACGATCACGGTCTATCGTGCCGGTACTGCGAACATTTTCGTCTCGAGCATCGCCGACGGTACGGGCAGCACGGGAACTTCGGCGTCTTTCACCGTGGCCCCGGCCAATATGACCAAGGTGTTCGTCATTGTCCCGGGTATTCAGTACCGCCCGGGTACGGGCGGGGGCATCGGGAATTCGTTGGGCGGCTACTCGCCCTGGAGCAATCCGGATGCGCAGCAAGTGGGCACGGCCTTCGGCGTGACCGTGTATGCGACGGACGCTTGGTGGAATCAGGTTCCGGGCATCAATTACGGGTTCCATACCTACAGTTTGCCGACCACCAGCAGCATCAACAGCGCGGGCTGGAATTTTACCAACGGCATGCTGTTGCTCAGTGTCAATTTATCGGCACCGGCCTCGTACAATTTGACCATCAGCAGCGACGTGGGCGGGATTACCAACTACACCACGGTTTATTACATCACGGGGATTGCGGTCGACCACTTCACCATCAGTTCGCCCGATGGTGTAGCCGGTGCCTTGCCGGTGTTGATGACGGCCGGTGTGCCGATTAATTTGTCTATTGTGGCTTATTCGGATTCGTCCAATGTGGCGACCACGTTCAATGGCCAGGCCAACCTGACCACCAGTGCCGATTGGCAGGAACCCTTCCGCGTCATCAGCCCGCAGCGCGTCAATTTTGTCAACGGCAAGTGGTTTGGACAAGTGACGATCTACCGTCAATTTCCCAACATCACCATTCAGTGTAATTTGGGCACAGCCGCCTCCAATGTGCCGAACAATCCCACAGTCATGCACAATGCCCGGAAACAACTGTTAATCATCGCTCCTGGCATGAGCGGCCCGGGTATGTCCGGGTCCTTGACTGGGACTTCGCCTGACACCTACCCGCCCGGCGGCTACCCCGGCTATACGGGCAATCCCGTCATTCAGGAAGCCGGCAAACCCTTCCTCATGAAGTTTTTCCTCTGCGACCAATATTGGAACGTGGTCACCACCACGGCCAACACGGCCATGGGCGGCGGCTTGCACCAGATCCGCATTACCTCCTCAGACCCCTACCCGGGGACCTTGGAAGGCAGCACCATCCCGCTGAACATCAATTTGCGCGCCGACCTGGGATTTTCCGCCGGTGCGTACGCCACCAACGGCGCGGGCAATTTCAAACTATATACGGTGGGGTCCAACGGCTATCAGACCGTGACCGTGCATGACAACAGCGACCCGAGCGTTGCGGATTTCACCTTGGGCGGCACGGGCGGAACCAATGCCTATGGCATTCCGCCCATCAACATCATGCACACCACCTTGGCGATTTACAACACGACAGGCGATCCTCAAGCCTTCAAGATTCAGCCCGTGCCGAATCCCAGCGGTCATATGATGGCGGGCGTGCCTTTCTGGTGCACCATCACCGCGCAGGACCAATACGGCAATGTCATGGACGCCCGCAACGGCGCTACGGCGTTTCCAGCGGCCACCAACGTCACTTTGGATTTGGCCAGCGCCAGCAACACCATGTATCCTCTGACCGTACAATTGCCGAACGCCGGTGTGGGTTCCTTCTTCCTGACTGCCTACAAGTTTTACGTGGGTACGGGAAATGTCATCACCGCGCAGTTTATCGACGCCAACACGCATAAGGGCTTTTCCTCTTCCTTTAACGTGGACTCCAACGTGTTTACACGCTTGGTACCGATTGTCAACGGCATGTCTCAAAGCGGAGGGTTCTATTCCGGTACGGTGCCTTCTGTTTTCCCGGGCTATACCGGTTCACCGGCCGCCCAGACCGCCGGCACGATGGTCAATTTCCAGGTTTATGCCTGCGATACCTACGGCAATATCACCACGGGGGCTACGGATTATGTTGGCGTCACCTCCACGGATCAATATGCTCCCAATCCCAGACGGTCGCGTTTGATTTGGAACAGCGGTTTGGCCGACTTTAATAATACCTTGGATCCGTTCGCGTTTCACCGCGCGGTCACCGGCAGCGCCGTCATCACCGTGACGGATTACGCAAATACGTTAACGGGCGTGGCCAACGGCAGCATTCTGCAAGGAGTCACGCCGGCCATGACGGTTAATCCGGCCTCGGCGTTTGGTTTGATCTCTTTGGCACCGGGTCAGGTTCTGGTGGAAGGGAGCGGCAACTCCAGGATTCCCAGCGGTCTCATCGGCGGTGTTTTCATGAACGGCTGGTATGCGGGTGTAACGCCCACGGTGATACCCAAGAACAACACCATCAACGTTTACGCCGGCGGTTCGGAACTTTCCGGTGTTTATTTTCCGGTCACCGTTCAAGCGACGGACGTTTACGGCAACCGCGTATCGATTAATGACGCCTTCCAGTTGCAAACCTCAACCGAAGGCAACGGGCTGGGCGAACCCAACGTTTCCTTGCCGCTAAACGGAACGCTTTCCGGCGGGAGCAAGGTGGTTAATGCCAGGCAGATTACCACCGGCGGGCAGGTTATTTTCCCCTGGGACGTCACCAACTCCGGAACCTTAAACCCGACGGGCGGCGCGCGTACGGATTTAAACATCACCACCCTCGGACAGACGCACTTTATTTTGGCAGTTAACGGCATCTATGGCGCCGGTCCGGTCTATGTTCCGGCGGCTCCTCGAACCTTCACACTTCGGGTGGAAGTGCGTGACGACTATAACGATTTGATTGTCGGGACCGCCAATGTCGAATTTATTTTGGAGACCTTTACCGATGCCGCACAAACCCAAAAGGGGAGCAATCTTTCTTTGATGGGCGGTCAGACGCAGAGCGGCAGCGTCGATTTGACCGAGAGCTATCCCGTGGCGCAAACCCTTTATATCCGCGTCAGCGAAAAAAATGGCTCATCCACCCCGATCCGGCGCACGAGCCCGGAGATACGGGTGCAGGCCGGTGGTCCTGCCTCTATCGCGATGTCTTTGGATCCCAACTTTGCTACCAACAGCAACGAGATGCATGCCAACGAGATCAAAACCATCTATGCCAAGGTGGTCGACAGTAACGGCAACCCTGTGGGCGGAGATACGCTTAACTTTGCCATCGCCGATAACTTCTCGAGCCGCTTATGGGACGGTGCCGTCGCGTTAACCGGTACGGCCTCGCTTACGGGTGGGACGGGGATCGCCACCACGGATTTCAAAGCCGCTGGGAACGAGGAGGCGTATGTGACCTCGGTTTCAACGCAAGATCCTACGATTAAAGGAACCCTTAAGGTTCGCATCAGCGTTACGCAGAACGGCGGCGTCTATCCCAACCCGTTCAATCCGGCGAGTACCAACCCTCGGGATTGGGCGCATATTGATTACCGCTTGGACCAGGATGCTTCTGTGAAGATTTATATATACACGCTTTTTGGAGACCTGGTTTGGCATAAAGAGATCACGGGCGGCACCGAAGGCGCCAAGGCCGGCATGAACACGACGGTTTGGAACGGCAAGAACGACAACAACGTCACTGTGGCCAACGGCGGTTATATTATTTCGGTTAAAGTCAATGATCAGCAGAAATATCGTTTCAAAATAGGCGCTTATAAACAAAAATAGGATGATACCGGGGTATCGACCCGGGAAATAAACAGCAAAACAATGTCGGAGACAGAGCAGGAATTATTTCGCGGAAAGCGGGTGAAGCGATGAAATTCACGCAAGCGTTGGTTAAACAAATAACGCCGGGGATCCTGGCGGTTTGTCTGGCTTCGGCAGCCTGGGGCGTTACGGGGGACAGCGGCCTTCCCGGGGAATACTTAAATTATGATGTCAACGCCCGGGCTGCGGGTATGGGCGGCGCGATGGTCGGTTTGGCCGACGACGTTTCGGCCGTTGTGTATAATCCGGCCGGCTTGGCGTCACAAAACCCGATTCAAATCGGTTTGCAGCATGTGATTCTTTTTGAACAGACAGCTTATGATTTTTTGGGTTTTGCGCTGCCTATTGAGAGCCTGGGAAATTTTGGGTTGGGTTTGGTGTATTTAAGCTCCGGTGGGTTTGACATCCGGGATGCAGACTACCAGACCACCAGCGCCTTTTCGAATTCCATGAGCCAGGGCGCGGTTTATCTCAGCTACGCTCGGGATATTCTTCAAGGTCTATCCGCCGGCGGCAGCCTCAAGGTTTGCAATGAAAATATTTTTGGGCATACCGGGACGGGTTTTGGTTTGGATTTGGGCGCCACCTACGCGCCGATTCCTGAGTTTCAAGCCGGGTTGGTTTTGACCAATGCCTTGGCGCCTTCGGTGTTGGGGGACACGTATCCGGCCGGGGTGACGGCGGGTTTGGCAGGCAAGCTTTTCAATGACGCCTTGCTTATGGATGTGGATTTGACCAAGCGTTTTGCCAATCAGGGATTGCACTGGAAATTTGGTTTGCAGGTGGATGTCTACAACAACATGGCTTTCGGACGCTTTGGGTTGGACGACCAGTTATCCAATTCAAACGCGCCTCGTTGGTCCTTAGGTGTCGGCGGAAAATACATGAACATCACCTTAGATTATGCGGCCAGTATCGAAGCCTTGGGATTGACGCATAAACTCTCGGCGGGCTATTCTTTCGGCGGTTATGAAGTGCATGTGTCGGTTTCTCCGAAAATTTTCTCACCTGTCGGGATCAAAAAGACCGCTACTTTTGCTCTGGCAGCCACTTCCAAGTACACCATTCAAAGCTGGGAGTTGAACGTCAAAGACCAGAACGGCGATGTTATCCGGGTTTTTTCGGGTGAAGACAATCCTCCCAATCAGGTGGTCTGGAACGGCAAAGACGACCGTGGTTTGCCGGCGCCCGACGGGGCCTTTACCGCCCAACTCGCCATTACCGATGTTCATGGGAAGGTCATCAAATCCAACGCTGAAACCGTCCGAATTCAAAGTGCGGTTCCATTGGGCGATGAGGGAAGCGGGCTCGACCTGGGACAGTAGTGCCGGGGTTTATTCCCGTTTTACCAACGCCAAAACCTAATTTCAAAGGGGATTCGCGCATGCGGCTTAAAGGCTCTTACAGCTGGTTCGATCATGTCCTGCGGTTGGGTTTGGGCTGCGCGGTGGTTTTGTTCGCAGCACGGGTTTGGGCCGTGGATGCCGAGAAGGAAAAGGCGGCGGACGAAGCCTGGCAAATGAGCGTCGATTCCTATTGTGCCGACCCGCAAGACGAATCTCTCTCCGCGGGCTGGAAAGATTTTGCTCAGAAATATTCCGAATTTCCCAATGCACCCCGCGCCTTGTATATGGCGGCTGAAACGCTCTTTCAGCAGCGTTTTTATGATAAAGCGTCCAAAGCCTTCGCGGATTTTCTTGACCGTTATCCACGGGAAACTTTTTCACCTTCCGCCCTCTACCGGCGCGGTGAATGCGCCTACAATCAAAAGGATTATCAAGGCGCGCTGGAGCTTTGGCAAAATTTCCTGGACAAATACCCCGGAAATTTTCTCACGCCGGAAGCGCTTTACGGCCGGGTACTGTGCGAGATTTTACGCACCAAATGGCGCGATGCCTCTTCAGCCATTGAACGGTGGACCTCGCAATATCCCCATTACCGAACAGAGAAAAAAGTGCGGATTCCCTTGGGGCTGGTTTATTTCCATAACCAGCAATATGCCCAGGCCTTGCAGTATTTTCAGTCCGTGGAAGGCGATATGGCGACTTTCTACGTGGGTCGTTGCCAGGAAAACTTGGGCAAGTTCTTGCCTGCCGCCGCTTCCTACAAGGACGTTATTTTAAAATACCCGGATTCCATCTATGTGCTGGAAGCGGCCTACAGCAAGGCCGATTCCTATTACAAGGGCAACAATTATTCCGTGGCGGTGAAGGAGTTCAACAGCTTTGTTAAAAGCTACCCGCAGGCACAGAACCTGCCTTTTGCGCTTTACAAGATGGGCGTCTGCTATTTGATGCAAAAGGATTATACCAACGGCTTGAACACGTTTACTTCGCTGTTGAGCCAATCCGAACGTTCGCCTTTGACCAGCTATGCTTTATATATGAAGGGTGAATGCCAACGACTCTTAAAACAAAATTCCGCCGCCGTAACGACTTACGGAGAAGTTCTTTCAGAGTACCCCAACTCCTATGTTTCAGGCAGCGCCAAGTTTAAGATGGGCTGGTGCCTGCTCCAGGACGGGAAATCCAAGGAAGCCGTGCAGACTTTCCGGGAGTTTTTGACGGTTTATCCCATTCACGAAGATGTGCAGTTGGCGACTTATCTGATGGGCAACAGTTATTTCAAGCAGGAACAATACGGCCAGGCAATACCCATTTATCAAAGTATTTTAATGAAGTACAAATATTCGGACATTTCGGATGCTTCCCTGGCGGCTCTGGAAATGGCTTTTTATATCCCTAAACAATATGAACAAATGATTTCCTCCACCCATTATATTTTGCGGGTTTTGGCCGCGAATTTTCCGCCCTCCAAGAGCACTTGGCGTTCACTCTCTTATTTTTATCTCGGCGAAGCCTACTATCATATGGAGTTGTACCCGCAAGCCGTATCGCAGTATAAAAAGATTCTGGACAACTTTTCCGATTCACCGGTGCTGCTCTGGGCCAAATTGGGCTTGGCGTTTTCTTCCTTCGAAATAGCGGATTTTAAAACTTCCCGTCAAATGGCCCAAGAATTGGCCGAAGATGCGGATACGCCGGCGAAACTTAAAACGGCGGGGGCACTCTTGGTGGCCCACAGTCTGTTTAATTCCAAAAAGTATGAGGACGCGGTGGCCAAATACGAGCTGTTTGCCCGGCAAAATCCTCAGGCCCCAGAAGCCGGGGATGCCTACTTCAATGCCGGTCAGGCGTATTTTCAGTTGGAGTATTATGCCAACGCCATAGATGCCTGGAAAAAAGTGATTACCTTCTACAAGAAAAACGAAAAGGCCCCGGAAGCCGCTTTCTTGATGGGAGATACTTTTTTCAAGGCGCAAAAATACGAAGAAGCCATTGGGGCCTTTCGGCTGCTGGAACAGTGGCCTGAGGATGTCAATCCTCATCGCAAAGAAGTGGATATTCGCGTGGCCCAGTGCTATTACAATGCCAAACAAGACGACAAAGCGATTGCAGCCTATACTCACTTTGTGGAAAAATATCCCGACGATCCGAAAATCAAGGATGCCATGGAAGGCATTCAGCTGAGTTATTACCGCAAGGGCGCCACCGCCGATGCGGTCAAACCTTTGATGGAATTTGTCGCCAAGTTCCCGCGCAGCCGCTTGGCGACCGATGCCCTTTATCGCGTGGGCGAGATCTACTACCAGGAAAAAAATATGGAACAGACCATCGCCACCTTTCAGCAGCTGATGGCCGACTATCCCGAAAGTTCGGTACTGCCCAATGCCCAGTACTATATCTCGGTCTGTTATGACGGTCTGGGGCAGAAGGAAAAGGCGGTGGCCAATTATCAGGCGTTCATCCGCAATTTCCCGACCCACGAACTTGCCAACGATATTCGTTTCCGTCTGGGAACAGCCTTGTTCAATTTGGATAAATACGAGGACGCCATCACGGTATACCAGAGCATCGTAGACTTGGCCCCCAAATCGGACTATGCGCCCAACGCGCTTTTCAACATTGCCTTGTGCTACAAGCGGCTAAAACGCTGGAATGATGCCATCACCGCCTATACGCAGTATTATAAGACTTTCCCGCAGAACCCCAAGGCCAAGGACGCCATTGTCGCCATTGCCACCACCTACCGCGAAGAAAAACGGTATGCTTCAGCCATCAAAATCTGGCAGGAAATGATTGAAAATAAGGATTTTGCAGACCAGAAAGCGGAATTGATGTACTCCATCGGCGACGCTTATCTGGAAATGGAAGACAAAGAGAATGCCTGCAAAGCTTTGGAAGGCATGCGCGCGCTGCAACCCAAAAATGACGTCTATCGTCTTACGGCTTTGGCCAAATTGGGAACGGTTTACGAAGAAATGCAAAAGTGGGGCAATGCTTACTCGATTTACCAGGATATGTCGACGTCGGGCGCCAAACCCGAGTGGACGCAGGCTTCCAAAGCCAGGATGGGAGTCTTAAAATCCGATCATGGGCCGGAGGTAGACGCCTTTTTAAAGGACGGGGAAAACGAGCCTGAGGGAGCTCCCGGCGGAACCGGCAAGACCAAGTAGTTTTTTTTAAGGCGAGCGAAATTTATCGGCTGGATTAAGCCGTCAATAGAGCCGGGCTTTGAGTCCGTCAAAACGACAAGGAGGGTTTTATGGATTTAGGAAACATTGATTTTATTCAGATATTTCGCAGCAGCTTCACCTTGGTTATCCTGTTGGTGTGTTCCATTTTGGCGGTTGCCTTTATGGTGGAACGCTTTTTGTTCTACCGGCGCGCCAAAGTGGACTCGACCCGGTTTCTTTCCAAAATCAAACTCTCAATGGAAAATGAGAATTTTCAGGAAGCGGTCTCGACCTGTGAGCGCGACCATAGCCCGGTCGCGGCGGTTATCCGCGTGGGGCTTTTAAACTACAAGTTGCCCTATCACCAGTTACAGGAACTCATGACCGCCACCCGTGAAGAAGAAAAGGTGAAGTTGGAACGTTACTTGGGGGTTTTAGGTACCCTGGGTAATGCTTGCCCCTTCATCGGTCTTTTCGGTACGGTTACCGGGATCATTAAAGCCTTTCATGACCTGGCGGCTTCGGGTTCCGGCGGCCCTACCGTGGTAGCGGCCGGTATCGCCGAAGCGTTGGTCGCCACTGCCGGCGGATTGGCCGTGGCCATTCCCTGCGTTATGGTCTTCAATTATTTCATGCGCAAAGTTAAGAACATGGACGTGGAGATGGAAGTCACGGCCAAGCGTTTTCTGATCATTTTGGCGACCCGCGGGGAAGAATCCACACGCCGCCGCGCTTCATAGGCTTAGTCTTTCACCTGGGGAGGAATTGTAAACCATGAGCATGGCCGCGAATGATAAAGGCGCCATTACCGACATCAACGTAACGCCTTTGGTGGACGTTTCGTTGGTGCTGGTAATTATCTTCATGGTCACGGCCCCTATGGTCATGCAGGCCGGGATTATTGTGGCCAGCAGCAAGGTGGACGCGGCCGAAGGGCAGGTTACGCAAAACGAATCCGTTTCCCTGCGGTTGACCGCCAAAGGTATTTATTTAAACGACTTGGGCGTCACGCTGGAGTCTCTGCCGGCCTTGATGACGGCCAAACTTAAAGTGAACAAAAAGAAAGTCGTCACCATTTCCTCCGACGATGATGTAAAACACGGTGTGGTGGTGGAAGTTTTGGATATTGCCAAACAAAGCGGCGCCGTGGGTTTGTCGATTATGAAAAAACCCGCACCGGGAAAATTGGATCCGGTCAAGGGTAAGAAAAAGAAACGGTAACAAGAAATTATAAAACGCGGAAACCGGTTGTTCAGTCAAACGGCGTGGCAACAGAAACGTCCCGTGGCTGTGACTGGAGTTTTTAAACGGTGACTGTCTTTTAGGGGGTAAGGTTCCATGAGCATGGGCGCTTCGGATGAAGCCATAACCGAAATCAATGTAACACCCTTGGTGGATGTCTCCTTGGTGTTGGTCATTATTTTCATGGTGACCGCACCCCTGTTCAGCCAGCCGGTCATGGAAGTGAGCATTCCCAAAGCGGTCACCAATGAAGGCAAGGAACAGGAAAACGTCACCATCACGATCAACCCGGATGAAAAAATTGCCGTCAACGCCAAAGAGGTCACCAAGGATGAAATGAAGGGTGAGCTGAAGCTGCAGTTGGCGAAAAGTTCCGACAAGGTCGTCATTATCCGCGCCGACAAAATGACCAACCACGGCATTGTGGTGGAAGCGTTGGACACGGCTAAGGAACTCGGCGCCAAAAGCCTGGTCTTTGCCACCGAACAAAAGAAATGATTAAGCACGCTGACGTGAAGCTGTAGGGTTTCGGATATCACGCCCTTTGCCGGGAACCGCAGCGGTGGTTTCCGATTGATTTAACCCGCCGGTGTCAAAGCGACGGGTAACAAGTCAGGGTATTCATTGGGAGCAATTATGGAAAATTTCCGCATCTTGATCGACGAGGAGATGAAATTTGCAGGGGACTACGACTTTGCGGGGTTGGCCAAAGGCGGGACCTTCTCTGTAAGCATTCACGGCTTGATCTTTTTGATCGCCATTTTGGTGACACATCATGAAAAGAAAAGCGACCTCAAGCTGACGGAAATCACCATGGTCGATCAGGTTATCCCGGTACCCGAGGAAGAAGCCCCGCCGCCGGCCCCGGTGGCCCCCCCTCAGCAAAAAGACGTTTGGGACTTTTTAAAACAGGTGATTCCGGTAAAGTCGGAGCAATTGGCGCAGCAGATGCCGATGGAATTGCCGAAAACCCAAAAGCAGGATTTGGCGGAAATGCCCAAGGCTTTGGATTTGGGCTCGAAGAAGGATTTGGATAAACCAAGTCTCATGGATAAACCCTTGGACCTGGTAGGGAAAAAGTCGGTGCAGGCTCCCGCCGGCATGGACGTCAACCCTTTGAAAATGCAGAAACGTAACGACAGTTTGGCGACCAGCTCACAAATGCCGGCCGGGATCCAATTGGGCGCCAAGAGCAGTTTTCTGCCCTCGGCCCAGGCGCCGATTGTCAATGCGAGTCAGTTTGCCCGGCGTGCCAACCTGGACGCGCGCGGCGGCGCGTTGGCGGATATGCCGACCATTAAAAAGCCGGAAACCAAAAAGTCCGTGGATTTTGACACATCATCGTTGAAAATTGAGCGCACGGGGAATACGTTTAAAATTTTTGGTGCCTTGGAAAATCGTGCCATTTCGCAGCGGTTTCTTCCGAAATACCCCCGCTGGGCTGAAGAACAGGGCTTGGAATGCAATGTGACGATTCACTTCTTTGTTCTGCCCGACGGCAGCGTTAAAAACAATTTGTACGTGGAAGCCAGTTCCGGTTATCCGGAAATGGACAACTTGGCCATGAAGGCGTTGCGGGCGTTTAAATTTGCGCCTATCGGCGGCGGTGAAGAACAAGAAGGCGGCATTATTTTCTATTTCCGGCTATCGAGGTGAACGCATGACCAAACAGATTGGGCTTTTTATGGGCGTGGCCTGTTTATTCTGTTGTTTGAATCTGTCGGTGCGGGTTCCGGCGGCGGAAGACACTTCGGCGGCTGCTGCTGGGGCCAAGACCGACCAGGCGGCGTCGGACAAGGAAGTGGTGATCAAGGGCGAAAGCCGGCTCAAAGTCAAAATGGTGAAACCCGAACCGGATCTCAAGTTTGATGTGGATGAAATCGCCGTGCCTTATGTCAAGACCGAGGATTATGTGCTGGATGTTTCCCCTACGGCCATGGGCGGTGCGGCGGTCAATCTGGTGGCCTATTTGAGCTCATCGCAAACGGCCTCGCCCTACTTACAGATGTTTAAAAAACCGCCGATTATGACCCTGCGTCCGAAGTTTAAAAGCAAAGCGGGAATCGCCAATTGGCGTTTGCGCATTACCGACGGCTCGGGCAATGTTTATAAGGATTTCTCGGGCAAGTCCTCTTTGCCGGAAGCGATTACCTGGGACGGTCACAACAGCGCCGGTACCGACATGGCCGATGTGGGTGTTTCGTATTCCTATATTTTTTCAGTGGTGGATGAAGCCTCCAACCCCACCAGCCAGATGGGGCGCCCGGTGGTGCTGGAGTCGTTGATGTACGATGAAGGCGGATATACGGTGGCCAAAGTTTTGGCGGAAGCGCTCTTCGACAAGAAGGAAAGGAAGACGCAGCTCTCGGCTAAAGGCGAGCTTTATTGCCGGGAGGTGGCGGACATTTTAACCGCCCGTCAAAATTACCCTTTGATTCTTGATTGCTATGCCAAAGACGTGGACGCGGCCAATGCCAACGGGGAATTGGTCCAGGATTATTTGGCGGAACGCTATATTTTGCCCAAGGAAAAAATTGTGATTGTGGGCAATAAGTCGCGCTTGGAAAAAATTGCCTTTAAAATTAAACGTTAATCGTTTATAGTATGTTTACAAAATAGTTGACCTTCGGGGCGGGGTGTGAATCCCCACCGGCGGTGAAAGCCCGCGACTCTGCTGCTTTAAGCAGATTGAACCGGTGTAATTCCGGTGCCGACCGTTAAAGTCGGGATGAAAGAAGGCATAAGACTGCGGCAGCGCGTCAATTTTACCCCGAAGCCTATTTGGTTTCGGGGTTTTTATTTTTCCCTTCCGTCGGGGATATCCTGGGGTTCAACCCAGACAGAGGCGACGTATCCATGTGGACCAAACAAGATTATGAATACATGCAACAGGCGCTGTTGTTGGCGCGCCGCGGTCTGGGGACGACTTGGCCCAACCCCATGGTAGGCGCTGTGGTGGTTAAAAATCAAAAAGTGGTGGGAACCGGCTGGCACCGACGCGCCGGCGAAGCTCATGCCGAGGTATTGGCGCTGCGTCGGGCCGGCGTCGCGGCCCGAGGGGCAACGCTCTATTTGAATCTGGAACCTTGTTCCCATCAAGGGCAAACGCCGCCCTGTGCGCCTCAGGTTGTGCGTGCGGGGGTGGCGCGGGTGGTGGCGGCCATGCGGGATCCGAACCCCAAAGTGTCGGGGCGCGGGTTTGCCTGTCTCAAGCAGGCAGGCATTCGGGTGGAAGTGGGTTTGCTCCGTCAGGAAGCGCAAGCACTCAACGAAGTTTTCATCAAGCGAATCACCACCGGGCTCCCGTTTGTGTTGGCTAAGGCGGCTCTGACTTTGGACGGGAAAATTGCCTGTGCCACGGGTGAATCCCGCTGGATCACCGGCTTGCCCGCCCGTCGTTATGCGCATCAATTGCGGGCCATGGCCGATGCGGTCATCGTGGGTGCAGGCACTCTTCGCCAGGACGATCCGGCTCTGACCGTCCGACTGGCCAAGCCTTTGCGCGGCGGCCGGCCCTGGCGCGTGGTTTTGGAAGGGCGACGTGCGGTAGACCGTAAAGCGCAATTTTTTCGTTCATCCCCTAACGGCGTAAAAATCGTTTTGGCTTCGGCTCTGGCTCGGCATCGCGCTCCGGTGCCGCCGGGCGCGGAATATTGGCACCTGCCGGGACCCGGAGGACGCGTGGATCTGGAGGCTTTGTTGCGCAAGCTGGGGGAAGCCAAATGCAGTATGGTCTTGGTGGAAGGCGGCGCGGAAGTGCATGCCGCTTTCTTGGGGTTGGGAACACCTTCCGGAAAAAATTGGGTGGACCGTCTTCACTTTATTTATGCGCCGAAATTATTCGGCGGGCGCAAGGCTCCCGGCGTGATCGGGGGGACAGGTATTTTGCACCCGGACCAAGCCTTGCAGTTGGAGGACATCGGCTGGGAGACCTTGGGTCCGGACATCCTGCTCAAAGCCACACCAGTGGCTCCCCGCAAATCACTGTCACGACGAAAGGTTTAAAGCGGATGTTTACGGGTTTGATCGCAGAATGCGGCAGGTTGGTCAAACGGGAGGCGACCGGCACCGTGTGGCGTTTGGGGATGGAGGCGCCGCGGTTGGTCGAGGATTACTTGCGTGTGGGCGAATCCGTGGCCGTCAACGGCATTTGCCTGACCGTAGTGGAAGTGCGGCCGCCGTTTTTCAGTGTGGAGGCCGTTTCTGAGACTAGGGACAAGACCACCTTGTCCAATTGGGCAGTGGGCCAAAAGGTGAATCTGGAAAGAGCTTTACGTTTGAGCGACCGTTTGGACGGCCACTTGGTGGCCGGGCATGTGGACGGGGTGGCGCGGGTTCAGGTTGTATGGCCGGAAGGTCCTTCCCGCAAGGTACGGTTCCAAGTACCGCCGGAATTGGCACGCTATGTTGCCCGTAAAGGGTCCGTGGCTTTGGACGGCATCAGCCTGACCGTGGCGGAAATTCATACACCGAGCGCCTTTACCGTGGCCTTGATTCCCCATACGCTGGCTAAGACCACCGCAGAGGATTGGGCTGTGGGTGCGGCCGTCAATTTGGAAGTGGATTTGATATCCCGTTACTTGGAGCAGCTGGGCGCTCCTTCCGAGCCGGGAACGTTAAGTCTTGAACATTTACAGCAGGCGGGGTTTTAATGAGTTTGCTTTAGATTAATCAGAGAGGCAGTGAGGAACATTATGCAACATATTAAGGATGCCATTGAGGACATACGCCGCGGCCGAATGGTCATTGTAGTGGATGATGAAGAGCGTGAAAATGAAGGGGACTTGATCATGGCCGCTTCCAAAATCACTCCGCAGGCCGTCAATTTCATGGTTAAATCCGGGCGTGGTCTGGTGTGTGTGCCCATGACCGGCGAACGGTTGGATGTTTTGCAATTGGGTTCCATGGTCCAGGAAAACAGCGAGCGTTTGAAGACGGCTTTTACGGTCTCGGTGGACGGCAAAGCCGGCGTAACTACCGGGATTTCCGCGAACGACCGGGCGCGCACCATCAAACTGCTGGTGGACTCCAAGACTCGACCCGAGGATCTGGCCCGTCCCGGCCATATTTTTCCCCTGCGGGCCCGGGAAGGCGGTGTCTTGGTGCGTGCGGGGCATACCGAAGCGGCCATGGACCTGGCGCGATTGGCAGGGTTGCCGGCGGCCGGGGTCATCTGTGAAATCATGAATGAAGACGGCAGCATGGCGCGCATGCCGCAGTTGCGGCGTTTTGCGCGGCGGCACGGCTTGAAGATCATCGGGATCACCGATTTGATCCGCTATCGCCGCC
>JAAXVQ010000240.1 GCA_013335425.1 Candidatus Firestoneibacteriota bacterium
AACGTCACACGCACAGCCGGCGGGGAAACAGCCTCTTTGCCGAGGACTACCGGATTTTCCCGTTAAAAAAAAAGGCAGACCCTATTCGGGTCTGCCTCTGAAGTTGACGGCATTTTACTTTTTGTCATTGCCTTTAGCCGGTTTGGCCTTCTTGACGGCGGATTTCTTGGGTTCGGATTTCTTCGTTTCCGTTTTCTTGTCAGCCGCTTTTTTGCCTTCTTCTTTTTTGGCCGTCAAATCTTTCTTGGCCTTTTCTCGAAGCGTCGCACGCTCTTGTTTGCGCTTTTCTTCGGCCGCTTGACGATCGGCTTTTTTCTTTTCCTTGGCCGGATCCTTGGCAACCTTGGACTTCTTTACTTCCGGCTTGGCGGCTTTAGTCTTCTTAGCCGCGTCTTTGGCCTGTTTCTCTTTTTTAGCCTTGTCTTTGTCCTTGCCTTCCAGACCTTCTTCACCTTCTACCGGCTTTTCCTGCTTCACATTCTGCCCCACCAGCTTTTCAGTGCCCGGAACCCAGTCCAAGAGCTCCAAAAACGCCACCGGGGCGCCGTCGCCCGGACGTTGGCCGATCTTGATGATGCGCGTATATCCGCCTTGGCGGTTTTGGTACCAAGCCGCCATGTGGTCAAAAACACGATTAACAATGTCGCGGCGATAAATAACCGCAAAGGCCAGACGGCGGTGATGCAGGGTGCCTTTTTTGGCCCAGGTGATGATGCGCTCCGCAATGGGACGCGCTTCCTTGGCCCGAGTGACCGTCGTGCGGATACGCCCGTGTAGAAACAGCGCCTCCACCAACTGGCGGAGCATGGCGTTGCGGTGCGAGGACTTAACACCTAATTTTCGTCCTTGGTTACGGTGTCTCATTACCGGTTCCTTCCTCTTTCAAAAATATACTCGTCATTCCGACGCAAATCGGAATCCAACAGACCCTTAAACGGCCTTGACCTGGACCCCGGCTTGCATCCGCCGGGGCGACGGCATAAAATCAGTTTTTCTTGTTCGCCGCTTCCGGAGAGTCGGCCAGCTTCAAATCCATGCCCAACGACAATCCCATTTCCGAAAGAATTTCCTTAATTTCGTTGAGTGACTTGCGTCCGAAGTTCCGGTAACGCAACATTTCGGCCTCGGACTTGTGAACCAAATCGCCGATGGTTTTGATATTGGCCGTTTTGAGGCAGTTGCCCGAACGCACGGAGAGTTCCATTTCCTCAACGCTGCGCGCCATCAACTCCTTCAGCCGTTCCTGCTCTTCGTCGACCACTTCCAGCACCTCTTCGGGTTCTTCCTCGAAGTTGATGAAGATGGTCATGTGATCTTTTAAAATTTTGGCCGAATGCCCCAGAGCATCCTCTGGGCTGATGCGGCCGTCGGTCCAAATTTCGACGATGACCTTGTCGTAATCGGTGATCTGCCCCACACGCGTGTTCTCGGTCTCGATCTTCACCTTGGTCACGGGTGTGAAAATGGCATCCACGGGAATGGTCCCGATGGGCTGATCTTCGCGCCGATACTTGTTGGCCATGACATAGCCGCGCCCGAAATCCACTTCGATTTCCATTTCCAGCTTGGCATCCCGGTCGCTCAGGGTGGCCAAGTGCAGGCCGGGGTTGATGATTTCCACGCTGCTGTCGGCCTGAATGTCCGCGGCCGTGACTTCGCGTTCACCGGAGACGTTCAAGTGCAGGGTCTTGGGACCTTCTTCGTGCAGCTTAAGTTTGAGTTCCTTCAAGTTCAGGATAATGTCGGTGGTGTCTTCCACCACGCCGGGCAGCGAAGAAAACTCATGCACGGCTCCCGCGATCTTCACGGAAGTAACCGCTGCCGCCTGAATGGACGAGAGCAGAATCCGACGCAAAGAATTGCCGATGGTAACGCCGAAGCCGCGTTCAAACGGTTCGGCCACGAACTTCCCGTAGGTAGGGGTCAATGTTTCCTTATCGTACTCCAACCGCTCGGGTTTGACTAAATTTTTCCACCTCATGCTCCACACTCCTTTTTCTATCCCGGCCGACCGCGTCGGGCTACTTGGAATAGAGTTCGACGATCAGCTGTTCCTGGATGGGCAGCGCCATTTCTTCCTTGCTGGGCACCTTGCTTAAAACCCCGGAAAAACTTTCGTGACTTACCGTCATCCAAGCGGGAACCCCGCCCCGGCGCGGCAAAGTCTCGATAGCCTGCTTGATGGTTTCCAAAGCCCGGCTCTTTTCGCGGATCTCAACCTTGTCTCCCACTTTCACGGAGAAAGAGGCGATATCCACTTTATGACCGTTGACGGTCACATGCCCATGGTTAACCAGCTGGCGCGAAGCCAGGCGGTTGACGGCAAAGCCCATGCGGAAGACAACATTGTCCAGTCTGCGTTCGAGCAGCTGCAACAGGATCTCGCCGGTCACGCCGCTCTTGCGGCTGGCTGCCTGATAATAGCCGCGAAACTGACGTTCCAACACCCCGTAAATACGCCGGAGCTTCTGCTTTTCGCGAAGCTGCTTGCCGTAATCCGACACCTTGCTCCGCAGGTCGGTGTGCTGCCCCGGAGGCGTGTTCCGACGTTCGAACGCGCACTTATCGGTGGTGCACTTGTTTCCTTTGATGAATAATTTCATGCCTTCGCGCCGGCATTGTCTGCATTCGGCGCCTACGTATCGAGCCATTCCAATACCTCCTTATCGCCCCGGGAAATTACACCCGGCGCCGTTTGGGCGGGCGGCAGCCGTTATGCGGGATGGGGGTTACGTCTTTGATGATCGTAACTTCCAGCCCGATGCCTTGCAAACTACGGATGGCAGACTCGCGGCCGGCCCCCGGTCCTTTCACGTACACCTCGACCGCCTGCATGCCGGCGTCAAGAGCCTTCTTGCCTGCCGCCTCGGCCGCCATTTGCGCGGCAAAGGGAGTGCTTTTACGCGACCCCTTGAAGCCCACCTGTCCTGCGGACGAATGGGAGATCACGTTGCCTTCCTTATCCGTGATGGACACAATCGTGTTGTTGAAGGTCGACTGAATGTGCGCCATGCCCACCCGCGGCGCGCGTTTAACCTTCTTTTTGGTCCGTCCGGTTGCTGCTTTGGTTACCACCGTCTTGCCTCCTCCAGGCCGCCGTTGCCCGCGGCCTTAAAATTACTTCTTATCCGCGGCTTTGCGATTGCTGCCCACGGTCTTGCGCGGCCCCTTGCGGGTCCGGGCATTGGTGCGCGTGCGTTGGCCGCGGACCGGAAGACCGCGCCGGTGGCGCAACCCCCGATAACTGCCGATGTCCATCAACCGCTTGATATCCTGACTCACCTCGCGCCGCAAATCACCCTCAACCTTATGGTCCTGGTTGATCACGGTCTGCAGGCGGTGCACCTCATCCTCGGTCAGGTTCTTCACACGGATGTCCGGAGAAACATTGGCCGCAGCCAAGATCCGTTTGGAAAGCGTGTTCCCGATCCCGAAAATGTAGGTCAACGCGATTTCCACGCGCTTGTCCTTCGGCAGGTCGATACCGCTGATACGAGCCATAGTTCTTTATCCTCCCTGTAACCCTGTTGAAACCGCTTAAATTCTCAGAACAGTAGAGCCGGAGAGCAGAGGTTCGCTTTTCACCTGTTCAACTGTTCTTTGGTTCACCTGCTCTGCGTTCCGCCGCGCGGAACTCTACCCTTGGCGCTGCTTGTGTTTGGGATTGGTGCAAATAATCCGCACCACGCCTTTGCGTTTGATCACCTTGCATTTCTCGCACAAAGGTTTTACGGATGCCCGGACTTTCATAATTAAATCCCCTCGCTTTCCACCAACAAAATCCTACTTGAACCTGTATGTAATGCGCCCCCGCGTCAAATCATAGGGCGAAAGCTCTATGGTGACCTTGTCCCCGGGAAGAATACGGATGAAATTCATGCGCATCTTGCCGGAAATATGCGCCAACACCTGATGGGCGTTTTCCAACTCCACTTTAAACATGGCGTTGGGCAGCGCTTCCAGCACCTTGCCCTCGATTTGGATCGAATCTTCCTTGGGCTTTAAAGGCACCGCTTCCCGCTTGGCGGGTTTCTTAGTGCGCGTGGGATACCGAACTTTCGGTCGCTTCATTGCGTTAAAACCTCCGCCTGCCCATCGAGCAGGGCCACCGTATGTTCAAAATGCGCTGAGAGGGA
>JAAXVQ010000241.1 GCA_013335425.1 Candidatus Firestoneibacteriota bacterium
CTTTCATATGACCGCGCCCCGCCCCGATGGGCGCGGCGCCATGAGCGCCATGCAAAAAGCGCTCGCCGACGGCGGTGTGAAACCGGAGGACATCGGCTACATCAACGCCCACGGCACGTCCACGGGTTTGGGAGACATTGCCGAGACCAAAGCCATCAAGCGGGTTTTCGGCGACCATGCCTACAAGGTGCCGGTTTCGTCCACCAAGTCCATGGTCGGGCACTGTCTGGGAGCGGCCGGAGGCATCGAGTTTATTGCCGTGGTCAATACCCTGCTGGATCAAAAAATTCACCCCACCATCAACTTGGATAATCCGGATGCGGAGTGCGACTTGGACTACGTGCCCAAAGTCGCGCGCAACGCTTCGGTGCGCTACGCGATGTCCAATTCTTTCGGTTTCGGCGGGCACAATGTTTCGGTTTTGGTCAAACGTTTTGAAGCTTGATGCTTTTCCGGGGCGCTGATGTCGACCGAGTCCCCCGATGACAGGTTGACGGCTTTTGTAGGGGCTTTGGGGGCTGACCCCCGGGGTTTGGAACTTTTTCGGGCCGCGGTAACCCACGGTTCCGTGCTCAATGAACGCGCGGCCGGTCCCGGGGACGAAGTTCTGCCCGAAGCCAATGAGCGCCTGGAGTTTTTGGGGGACGCGGTTTTGGGTTTGGTGATGTCCCAGCAACTTTACATGCGTCTGCCTCAAAAAGACGAAGGTCTTTTGTCCAAGGCCAAGGCGCGTTTGGTTTCCGCTGAAATTTTGGCCGGGCATGCCCGGACGCTGGGGTTGGGAGACCTGCTGCGACTGGGGCGGGGCGAAGAACTTTCCGGCGGTCGACGTCGGGACTCCCTGTTGGCCAATGCCCTGGAAGCGGTGATCGGCGCCTGGTATTTGTCCGAGGGTTTGGAAAAAGTGCGGGCGTTTGTGTTGAAACTTTGGGAAGCGGATTTTAAACGCGAGAGCGCGAGCCCGGGTGAAGCCGATTTTAAGTCGCTGCTGCAGGAAGGCAGCCAAAAGTTCTTACAGGTACTGCCGGTGTATGCGGTCGCTGGGGTCCGGGGGCCGGATCATCAACGGGTTTATGAAATTACGGTTTCTTTAGCCGGGCAGGCATACGGCCGGGGAACCGGGTCCAGCAAAAAAGAGGCCGAGCAAATGGCGGCCGCGCAGGCGTTGGAAAGATTAAGGCAAGAGCATACCGGGAAATAATTTTTTTGTAGGGGCATGACAGGTCATGCCCCTACCGATATATTTCCGATTAACAACCCACAGGAGGCTGCATGAATTACTTTTTGACCGAAGAACAAAAAATGATCGTGGAAACTTCGCGGGAACTGGCGCTGAGCAAGATCAAGCCGATCCGGCAAAAATATGACGAGGAAGGGATTTTCCCCTGGGATATCGTCAAGGAAATGGCGGCCGCGGATTTGATGGGGCTCTACATTCCCGAGGAATACGGCGGCATGGGCGGCGGCGTTTTCGCACTGGTGCTGGCCGTGGAGGAACTTTCCAAAGTTTGCGGCGGCATTTCCTTGGCCATGGCCGCCACCGCCTTGGGCACTTTCCCCATACTTTTGTTTGCCACCGATGCGCAGAAGAAGAAGTATCTCCCGGATATCGCCTCGGGTAAGAAGCTGGCGGCCTTCGGCTTGACCGAAGCCGGCGCTGGTTCGGACGCAGGCAACATGCAGACCACCGCCGTGCGCCAGGGCGATTATTACATCCTCAACGGTACCAAGCAGTGGATCACCAACGGCGGGGAAGCCGAGACCTACACGGTGATCGCGATGACCAACAAGTCCAAGGGAACGCGCGGCGCCACCGCGTTCATCGTGGAAAAGGGCACGCCGGGATTTGATTTCGGCAAAAAAGAAGACAAGATGGGCATCCGCGCTTCCGCGACCCGCGAGCTGGTTTTCACCAACTGCAAAGTCCCGGCTGAAAACGTTTTGGGCAAGGAAGGCATGGGCTTTATCGTGGCCGTTAATACCTTGAACAACAGCCGGCCGGGCGTGGGCGCGCAGGCGCTGGGGATCGCCGCGGGTGCGTTGGACGAGGCCGTCGCTTATGCCCGCCAGCGCGTGCAATTCGGCCAGCCGATTGCCAGCATCCAGGCGGTTCAGCACATGCTGGCCAACATGGCCACGGAAGTGGAAGCGGCCCGGGCGTTGATTTATCAGACTGCCAAAACCATCGATGCCGGCGAGAAAAGCTTTGCCAAGATTTCCGCCATGTCCAAACTGTTCGCTTCGGAAGTGGCTATGCGGGTCACCACCGATGCGGTGCAGGTCATGGGCGGTTACGGCTACATGCGCGAATACCCGGTTGAAAAAATGATGCGTGACGCCAAGATCACGCAGATTTATGAGGGCACCAGCCAGATTCAGCGCAACGAAATCGCCCTGCAGTTGATCAAGGAAGCCGCCAAATCAGGTAAATAATTAACCGGTAGGGGTGTATGGCGATACGCCCCTGTACCATCAAGAAAGGGAAACTAATGAACATCATTGTCCTGATCAAGCAGGTCGTGGCCGCCACCAGCGCCAAGATCAACCCGGAAACGGGGACCCTCATCCGCGAGGGCGTGGAAAATATTTTAAACCCTTTTGACGAGTATGCCATTGAAGAAGGGTTGCGCCTTAAAGAAAAAATGGGCGGCAAGGTGACCGTGGTCACCATGGGCCCGCCCCAGGCCGTGGAAGCCATCCGCAAGGCCATCGGCATGGGCGTGGACGACGGGATTTTGGTTTCCGACCCCAAGTTTGCCGGGTCCGATACCTGGGCCACGGCTTATACGCTCTCGCAGGTCATTAAAAAAATCGGCGATTATCAGATCATCATCACGGGCAAACAGGCCGTGGACGGCGACACCGCCCAGGTCGGCCCGGAAGTGGCCG
>JAAXVQ010000242.1 GCA_013335425.1 Candidatus Firestoneibacteriota bacterium
GGCCCGGAAGTGGCCGCCTGCCTGGATATCCCCATGGTGGCTTGGGTACGCAAAGTTGAGGAAATCACGAACGATAAGATCCGCGTGGAGCGGCTCATGGAAGACGGCTATGACGTGCTGGAATCGTCCTTGCCGGTTTTAATCAGCGTGGTCAAGGAAATCAACGAACCCCGCTTGGAATCGCTGAAAGGGAAGATGCGCGCCAAAAAATATGAGCCGCTCAAGTGGACCTCGGCCGACTTTGCGGATTTTGATTTTTCCCAAGTGGGGCTCAAAGGTTCGCCGACTCGGGTCAAGAAGACGTTTACGCCCCAGCGGCAATATAAGGCCACCATGCTTTCCGGCAGCGCCGGTGAAATGGCGGCAACGCTTTACGGCAAGGTCAAGGAACTCAACGTCGTCAAGTGACGTTGGTGTTTTTAAGGCAGGTGCCGCCCGGCGGAAAGCCGGTGTGCATAAAATGTTGGTGCCCGCCCGGTTCTAAGCATTATTGAAAAGAAAATTCGGGATAACCCGAGGAGGCTTGTCACGTCATGAGCGTAACCGACTATAAAGACGTATGGGTTTTTGCCGAGCAGCGCGAAGGCGCTTTGCACTCGGTGTCCTTTGAGCTTTTGGGTGCGGGGCGAAAACTTGCCGACGATCTTGGTCAAAAGCTGGTGGCCGTGTTGCTGGCGCATAACGGCCGTCCACTGGCCGATGAGTTGGTGGCCTATGGGGCGGATAAGGTATATTATCTGGACTCGCCGGTGTTTGAGAAATTTCAGGACGAACCGTATGCGCAAGCCTTGGGGGATTTGGCCGAAGCGCATAAGCCCGCCATTGTTCTCGCCGGCGCCACGTCCGTGGGGCGTTCCTTCATCCCGCGCGTGGCGGCCCGGTTGCAGACCGGCATGACCGCGGACTGCACGGGTTTGGAGATCGACCCGGAACAGAAGATCCTCCTGGGCACGCGTCCGGCTTACGGCGGCAACATCATGGCCACGATTGTCTGCCCGGACAAACGCCCGCAAATGGCGACCGTCCGGCACAAGGTCATGAAGACCTTGGAACGCGATGCGGCCCGCAAGGGCGAGGTCATTGAGCAAAAAATCGATTCCGCCAAGCTGACGCTGCGCGCCAAGGTGCTCAGCACCGTCAAGGAACTCGAGGAAACCTGCAACCTG
>JAAXVQ010000243.1 GCA_013335425.1 Candidatus Firestoneibacteriota bacterium
ATGACAAACTCGGGGACAACTCGTGCAATCGCGCAAGGCGGGCAAAAAGGGTTCGGGCAACATGCGTCGCCGACTATAGCCCGGGGCCGATCATGTCGCGCACCTTGGCCAAAAGATCCTCGGGATCAAAGGGCTTAAAGATATAATCATCGCCGCCCACGGCAAAACCCCGCTGCGCATCCCCCGGGCTTCCCATGGCGGATAAAAACGCGATTTTCACACCCTTGAACTGGGGCTTCTTCCGGATTTCCGTGCAGACCTCAAACCCGTTCATACCGGGCATCATGACGTCCAAGATCACCAGCTCGGGTTTGCCTTTTTCCAGTTCCTCCAGGGCATCAAACCCGCTGTTGACGGCCCGGACCTCATACCCTTCCACGGTCAAACTCATTTTTATCAGCCGGGAAATGGCCGGTTCGTCGTCCACCACCAACACATATTTGCTCATGAGTTTGCCCCCCGCTTTTTCTCCTGCAGATGCGCAGGAGCATTTTTCAGCATCACCAAGATTCGATCCCGCG
Organism: Candidatus Firestoneibacteriota bacterium; assembly: GCA_013335425.1. GTDB lineage: Bacteria > Oederibacteriota > JAAXVQ01 > JAAXVQ01 > JAAXVQ01 > JAAXVQ01. The sequence goes on from JAAXVQ010000243.1 coordinate 522, forward strand.
CTTCCGAGGGCAGCACATCCTGCGGTTGCCGTTCCAAACGTTTCAAAGCCCGGTACGCCACCACCGCCACGCGGCGTTCGACGTCCATGAGGGCGTTGTTCAACAAATCCAGGGCCAAGGGGTGATACTGTTCCCCCAGGGCAAAGGCCATGTTTTCGCGCTGAAACGGATCTTCCGCAGCCATCATTTTTTGAATCACCTCGAGGGCGTGGTCCGTATTTAAGCTCAGCATGCGCACGGCCGCCAAGGCGCGTTCCTTCAAATTGCCGGTCAAAATAATCTGATCCAATTGAAACACCGGGTCATTGGCCGCCGGGTTTTGCATCTGACCCAGGTTCGGCATCTGACCCAGGTTCGGCATCTGACCCAGGTTCGACATCTGACCCATGTTCGACATCTGACCCATGTTCGACATCTGACCCATGTTCGGCATCTGACCCATGTTCGGCATCTGGCCCATGTTCGGCATCTGGCCCATGTTCGGCATCTGGCCATCTGCGCCCGACCCGCCCGGCAGCGCATACCCGCCGGCATTGTTCATCCCCGCGTTCGGGTAATTCTGACCTATAAGCATCTGGGGCGAATTATTGGGCAACCGGTAGCCGCTGTTTCCCATAGGCAGCGCCGATATGCCGCCGCTGCCGGGCAAAGCCGCCATGTCGCGGACCATTTTAAGCATTTCCTGCTGATATTTCATGATTAATTCTTCCCGTTTGGAGCGCATGCGCAAAATCGCCATGTAGAAACCCCAGACCACGAACGCCAGCATGACCAACCCGCCCACGAAACCGTAAATGACCATGCGCCGCTGGAGCGACATATCGCCCAGCACGTTTTTAAAACGCCCGTCCATTTGGTCGAGGAAGTTCTTGCGGTCTTGTTCGGACTGGTAATACAGATGCTGCAAGCGGTCCATGGGCACCATGAACTTGTCCATCTGCCGCTCCTGCCGTTGTTGAAAACTGTTGAGCAGGCTCATCATGGCGGCCGCGTTCTTGGCGTACTGTTCGGCCAACACCAAACCCGAACCGCCTTCGGCCGCTGCCCCGGCTTCCATGGGGGCCGGTTCCGCGTACATGGGAGAAACGTTCCGGGACCTGACGGCCGCAGGTTGCGCCGCCGCGGGCGCGCCGGCCAAGGTGACATTGGACACGCCTTGGGCCCGGGCGCTTTGCGCCGCTTGCTCTTTCAACATTTCGTTCTGCATTTCCTTGGGGATAAGCATGACCTTGGTCACCGGCTGTTGCGGCGCCACCTGCTTGGCGGCCATGTCGAACATCTGCCGCACCTGTTCGTTGTTGGGGTCCATATGGTAAGCCCGCGAAAGGTAGTCATAGGCCTTGGCGTATTGTTTGGCCAAAAACAGACGGCTGCCGCGTTCCACCAAAATTTTTAACAGAAACACTTTGGCCCGCTGGTTTTTGGGATCCTGCTTGAGGGAATCGTCCAAGTGCACAATCGCGTTTTGCGAATCCCCTTTCAAATAGCTTTGAATCGCCTGGTCAAATTCATACGCGGCTTTGCCTTGGACATTGCCCGCCGCGGCTGCGGGGGCGGGCTCCTCGGCAAACGCCAACGGCGCGCCTACGGCTAAAAAGCAAAGCGCCAGGGTTAAAGACAGGCAACGAGTTCTCATGGTTTCACCTCTTGCGGCGTGGTGGCGTTTTTCTCTTCCAGCTCATCGGCCGAGAGCGGCGCCGAACCCGGAGTCGGCGCGGGCGCGACGACCGCGTTGGGGTCGGCAGGCATTTGCAGCATGTCCAAAACAGTCTTCAGCTTGTCCCGCAACTGTTGGGCCTGCTGGCTTTTGGGGTTGATGACGATCGCCTCTTCCACGACCTTTAAAGCCTCGGGGTATTTGCTCTGACTGTACAAGTCCTCAGCCGACTTGAGCAGGGTTTGCCCCCGGTCCTGCTGCTGCTCTCCGATGGGTTCACCGAAACCCCAGGAGGCCGAAACATAGTGAGTGAGTCCGAAAGTCCCCATGATCTTCAGGGCATAGTCCACGGAAAGGTTTTGCCAACCCAGCCCTAAGCCGGTTTGAAAACCGTCGTTGGCATATCCGTACTTATAACCGACCCGGGCATGCAGGTTGCCTCCCAGGGAATACTCCAAGCCCGCATTGGCTTTCAAGTCGTCGTCCACAGCCTGTGTTAAATCCACCATGGCCAGCAGTTTTTGTCCTTCCGTGATGGCGAGCGTGTACGCCACCCCGACGCGCATTCCGGCCGGCAGACTTTCCTGCCCGCTTTCGTTGCCGAAAGGCGATAAATAGCCGAGATTGGAAAGCGCCAAGCCCAAAGACCAGTTTTCGTTCACATGATAAATGGCTCCCAAATCCGCCGCACCGCCCGAAGCGCTCAGACCCGCCAGTTCGCGGCGCAGGAACTTCAGGCTTACGCCGCCTTCCAGGCCGGTCAGGCCCGTCCAGCGGTTTAAATCCCGCGCATAGGAAAATTGCACGCCCAAATCATAGGCATTCACCAAGCCCGTATCGTTGTTGAGCTCGTCCCGCGCCGGGATCGGCGGCATGTGCAGCATAAACAAACTTAAGCCTATGGTGCCGAACTCCAGGTTGGGACGGGCATAGGCCAGAGCTTCATATTGCGTGTCCGCGATCCAATTAAGGTGTGTGGCCGTGAGCTGGTTGACGTCCACCTCGGCCAGCCCGGCCGGGTTGTAGAACATGGACGTCACGTCGCCGGCATGCGCCGCATAGGCCTCGCCCATGCCCACCGCGCCGGCCCCCAATCCGATTTTCAAATAATCCGCGCTGGTGGTCCCGCGTTCCGCGCCCCAGGCCTGTCCCGCGACCCACCCGCACCCCACTGCCAAAACCAGCATGACCAGGCGTTTCATCGGATGACCACCACCTTTCGGATCTCCTTATAACTTCCGGTCTGCAGCACCGCCAAGTACACGCCGCTGCCCAGCGGCTTGCCGGTTTGTCCCGGGTCGCCGTTGCCGCCGTTCCAGCTCACGCTGTGCTTGCCGATGCCGGGGTTGGCGTCCACCAAAACCGCGACCAACTCGCCGGCGAGGTTATAAATCTTCAAAGTAACCGTCACATCGTCTTTGACAAAATAATCAAAGGTCGTGAATTTATTGCCCGCGGACGCCCCTTTGAAGGGATTGGGATAATTTTGGCTCAGTTCGTTTTTGGCTTCCAAAATTTGCCAGCTTGCGGTCTGCTGCGCGCCGATGGCCGGGATAACCCCCCCGCCGGCCAGGGAGCCGTCGAGCACGGTGTTCCCCACGGGCGCATCTTTGCCCACGTCCACGTTGAACCGCAGGGTGAAGGTGGCTTGGCCGGGGATAAGCACCGGATTGTCCGGCAGGGCGCTGAAGGTGAAGTAATTGGCCTGGTTATTGAAGGTTAAAGCCGCCGCCGTCAGCGTGACCGGCGCCAAGCTGGTGTTTCTCGCGATCAGGCTGACCCGCAAACCTTTTTGCCCGCGATAGACTTGGGTATCGGGACTCATCACCTGGTCCAAGTTCAACGCGCCCTGCACAATTTCAAAAACCTGGGTGGCGCT
>JAAXVQ010000244.1 GCA_013335425.1 Candidatus Firestoneibacteriota bacterium
CTGGAACGTGCCGAGCTTACCCGCGTGATCCAAAACGCAGGTTATTCCGTACGCGAGACCGCCCAATGACCGCCCCGGCAGGCGCCGTGCGTGTCAACGGTTCAACCCGTGTCTCCAAGCGAAAAAAAACGGGAACGCCCCGGCCAAAGAGCCGGGAGCACTTGCAGAGCCTGGCGGATTTGTTCAAGCACCTGAGCGATCCGCGCCGCCTGCAGTTGCTGCTGTTGTTGGAACAAAAGGAACATACGGTATGCGGCTTGGCGGCCCAATTGGGGGTTACGGTTTCCGCTGTTTCCCACCAATTGCAAACCCTGCGTCAAGCCCGCTTGGTGGCCTTTCGACGCGAAGGCAAGGAGTGCTTTTACCGCCTGATCGACGGCCATGTGCATGCGCTGGTCACCTTGGGCAGCGAGCACGTGCGCGAATAAATCCGGATTTGCCTGAAATAAAAAAGGGGGCGCGGAGTGTATCCGCGCCCCCTTTTTGCTTGCAGGTATTTTATTTGCTGACCACGTTCTTGTATACGGCCTTTTTGCCCAACTCGGCTTCGATCTCCAGCAAGCGGTTGTACTTGGCAATACGGTCGCTGCGGCTGGCGGAACCGGTCTTGATCTCCGCGCCGCCCATGGCCACGGCCAAATCCGCAATGAAAGTGTCCTCGGTCTCGCCCGAACGGTGGGAGATGATGTAATTCCACCCGGCCTTTTGGCAGAGCTTGATGGTTTTGACGGTCTCGGACACGGTGCCGATCTGATTGACCTTGATGAGCACGCTGTTGGCCGACTTGAGGGCAATGCCTTTTTCCACGAACTTGGGGTTGGTGACGAACAGATCATCGCCGACCACCTGGATCTTTTTGCCCAAGCGCGCCGTGAACTTCGCGAAACCGTCCCAATCGTTTTCATAAAGCGGGTCTTCAATTGATACGATCGGGTACTTCTCCACCCAGGAGGACCAAAGCTCAATCATCTCGTCCGTGGTCTTGAGGCCCGAACCCGAGTCGGCCAAATTGTACTTCCCGTTTTCATACAAAGAACTGGCGGCCGGGTCCAAGGCGATCATGATGTCCTTGCCGGGCACATAGCCCGCGGCTTTAATGGCTTCGATGATGACTTCGCAGGCTTCTTCGTTGCTCTTCAAGTTTGGGGCAAACCCGCCCTCGTCCCCCACAGCCGTGGAGTAACCCTTGGTCTTCAAAATCTTAGCCAGGTGATGAAAGGTCTCGGCGCCGGCGCGCAAGGCTTCCTTAAAGGAAGGGCGCCCCAGGGGCATGACCATGAATTCCTGAAAATCCACGCTGTTGTCCGCGTGCTTGCCGCCGTTGATGATGTTCATCATGGGCGCGGGCAGCACGTTGGCTTTGGAGCCGCCCAAGTATTTATAGACCGGCATTTTTTTGGCCTGCGCGCCGGCTTTGACCACGGCCATGGACACGCCTAAAATGGCGTTGGCGCCGAGCTTGCCCTTGTTGGGGGTGCCGTCGAGTTTGATCATCACTTCGTCGATGGCTTTGTAATTGAGGGCATCCATGCCTTTGATAGCTTTGGCAATGGGGCCGTTGACGTTCGCCACGGCCTGCAACGTGCCCTTGCCCAGGTAATGCGATTTATCACCGTCGCGCAATTCCACGGCCTCGTGTTCGCCGGTGGACGCGCCCGAAGGCACAGAAGCGGAAACCGTGGGCTGGCCTTCTAGGGTGACAAACACACGGACCGTGGGGTTGCCGCGCGAATCCAGAATTTCCAAAGCCCGCACGTCTTTAATTTTAGTGGAGAGGGCGGCTTTTTTGGCAGCCGGTTTGACTTTTTTGACCGAACGCTTCGCCTTTTTGGTGGGCATGTAAACCTCCTGCAAAATGGTGATCCCCGCGGATCAAATTGGTCGGTATTGTAGCCATTGACCTAGGTAATTGCAAGCGATTTTTGTTTCCCGCCGGGTTAAACTTCGCATGCCGAAGTCCGAAAATAAAGATGGACACCTGCGTCTTTTTTAGCGAAGCTAATGTTCTAAGGAGCCATGCTATGCCGGATTCTCCGCAAAAGAACGTTTGCCGAACCGACCGACCCGTTCACTTCTGGTCTTGGGCCGGGGTATTGGGCGGTTTGACCCTGGCAACTACTGCGCTTTTTTTCATGAAACATGACTATTATTCTTTCCCGGCTTTGGGTTTCAGTCTGATTTTCCTCCTACTCTGCCTCGCCGTCCTGGCTTTTTTGGGTTTTAAATATCACACCCCTTTGTTGGGCAACGTGCAAAATCTGCGTGCCGGGCTGCAGGAATTAATCGCCGTCACGCAAGCACAAAAATCCGAAATGCAAAACGTCCTGCAAAACGCGCTCAGCCAAACCGGAGCACCGGCGATTTTTCCGGCGCTCGAGGAACTCATGACGGGCTTGGCCGAAGCCACGACTTGTTTGCTGACCTCCAAGGATCAAAAGGCGGGCGTAAATCTGGCGCTCTCGCTCATCGGACAAACCGCCAAGGTAGGACGCATCCTGCTGTTGGAGAACCTGCCCGAGAACCAGACGCAGGAACCGCAGTTCAGCCTCCGGGCGGCTTGGAGCCTGCCCGGTCTCCCACCCTCGCCCCTGGGCGGAGAAGCCAAACTCACTTACGGTGCTTTGGGCCTCAAACGCTGGCCCGAAGCCCTCTCGGTGGGAAATGCCTTGAAAGGCACACCCAAAACTTGGCCCTGGGCCGAACAAAATTTCTTAACCTCCCAGGGCATATGTTCTCTGCTGGTACTGCCGATCCACCGTGAAGTCCACCTTTGGGGATTTATGGTGATCGAGGACCACCAAACGGCCCGCGAATGGTCCACGCATGAAGAAATCCTCTTTAAATACCTGGCCGCCAACCTGGGTCTGGCCTGGCAGCGGATCCAAGCCGAATCCCGCATTGTTTCCACCTCGGAAACCAATCGTCTGATTTTGGAGAACCTGCCCTTCGGCATTCTGATCATTGATGCCCAGCACACAGTCCGCCAAGCCAACAGCGCCGCTCTGAAAATGCTGGGCATGCGCGATTTCGCCGAACTCATCGATACGTCCTGCGAAGGCAAAATCTGCCTATCGTCCCGTTCCCACGACCGCTGCCCCATTTACCTCAAAGGTACTTCCGCGTCCATTACGCAGGAATCCTTTTTAACCCGCAGCGACGGCACCCGGCTGCCCATTTTAAAAACCCTCGTCCCCCTCGACATCGACGGCGAACGCATCTTGCTGGAAAGTTTTGTGGACATTTCCGATTTCAAAGCCGCGGTCAAAGAAGCGGAAAAAGCCAACACCCTGCTGGGTGAAGCCCTGCGCCAAGCCAACGACATGGCGGTCATGGCCGAAGAAGCCAGCCTGGCCAAAAGCAATTTCTTGGCCAACATGAGCCATGAAATTCGAACCCCCATGAACGCCATCATCGGCATGACGCAACTGGCCCTCGACACGCCGCTTACGGCCGAGCAGCGCGATTATCTTAAAATCGTAAATTCCTCCGCCGACGCCCTCTTGGGATTGTTGAACAACATCTTGGATTTGTCCAAGGTTGAAGCCGGGCACATGGTACTGGAAAAAGCGCCCTTCAACTTGCTGGAAACCGTGGAGAACACGGCCGCCACCCTGGCCACTCAGGCCAGCGAAAAAGGCATTGAATTCATCAACCGCGTGGCGCCGCGGGTACCCAATTGGGTTCTGGGCGATTCGGCACGGGTGCGTCAAATCCTCATGAACCTCCTGGGCAACGCCATCAAATTCACGGACATGGGCGAAGTGGTGCTCACCGTCGACGTTTTTCTGCTGGAACCCAAAGCCTGCCAACTGATCTTTACCGTGACCGATACGGGCATCGGCATTCCGCGCGAACAGCAGAATCAAATTTTTGAAAGCTTCACCCAAGCCGACGACTCCACCACGCGCCGTTTCGGGGGCACGGGGCTGGGACTCAGCATCACCAAACAGTTGGTGGAACTCATGGGCGGGAAAATCGAGGTGAAGAGTGAACCCGGCAAAGGCAGCACCTTTACCGTCATTCTGCCTTTTCTTAAGACCGAAAAATCCGATGCAGCGCCTGAAATTCCCAAGGATTTGCTCCAGGGACTGCGG
>JAAXVQ010000245.1 GCA_013335425.1 Candidatus Firestoneibacteriota bacterium
TGCGGGTGTTTACAATATCGCGACTTCCTTAAACCTGAATTCTCCCGAAGTGGGAATCGATGTGGACCGGGAACGGGCCGCGGCCTATAGTCTTTCTATTTCCGATCTGGCCAAAACCCTTTCTACCGCCGTGCAGGGTAAAGTGGTTTCTAAGTTCAGGGAAGAAGGCAAGGAAATCGACATTCGCCTGCGGCTAAGCCAAGCGGACCGCAGCGACATTAAATCCTTGCACGGCCTGTTGGTTCATTCACCGCTGGATTTGGATGTTCCTTTAGAAGCAGTAGCCGCCATCAAGCCGCGCATGGGCCCTGCGGAAATTTTGCATTATGACCAGCAGCGTACGGTTTTAGTCACAGCCGGGTTGTATAAAAAATCCATAGATGAAGTTAAACCTAAGCTGGACAAGGTCCTGGAAAAAGCCAGGCATGATTTCCCGGACAACACACTGGATTTAACCGGAGAAGCCGCGCAAGTGGCAGACTCGTTTAACAGTTTAAAACAGATTCTTATCCTCTCGCTGCTTTTGGTTTACATGATCATGGCCGCGCAATTCGAATCGTTATGGAAGCCTTTTCTAATCATGCTCACCATTCCTCTGGCCCTCATCGGCTTGGGCCCGGTTTTGATTTTAACCGGCCACTCCCTCTCTGCCATGGCCGGTATGGGGATGGTGCTGCTTTGCGGAATTGTGGTGAACAACGGCATTGTCCTAATTGATTTTGTCAACCACCGGGAAGGAACCAAGCCGCTGAAAGAAGTGCTGGTCGACGCCTGCCACGTGCGCACCCGGCCCATCCTAATGACCGCCGCCACCAACATCCTAGGCATGCTGCCTATCGCACTGGGTATCGGCCGGGAAGCTAAGATGCAAGCACCCATGGCTGTGGTGATCTGCTTTGGTTTGTTTATCTCCACTATGCTCACGCTGGTATTTTTGCCGACGTTGTATTTGGTGTTCTCGGAAAAGATCATGAAACGGAAAATTCGGGGCACGAGCAGCGTGTCCCTAGGAGAACACCAGGAAAATCAAAATAAAATGTAGGGGCACGGAGCCCGTGCCCGCCCAACATATTGCGATTTAATCTTGAAAATAGTATAATGGTCATTATAAAGTGACCATAGTCACATAGAGGAGGTATTGTGTCATGTACCGGATTGCAGCAGGGCAGTTCAAAGCCAAATGTTTGAAAGTAATGGAAGAAGTGCGGAAATATCATCACGAGGTGATCGTCACCAAACACAATAAACCCATGGTACGGGTGTTGCCGGTGGAAATAACCGCCGAAAAGCATAAAAGTGTATTTGGGTGCATGAAAGGCAAAATGGTTATTGTGGGAGACATTATCAAACCCATTGGGGAGGTTTGGACTGCGGATGAGCACAATCTCCGATAAAATAATACTTGATACGCATATTTGGCTGTGGCTGATGGAAGGTGAAGAACGTCTGGTGCGGACGCATAAATTGCCGGCGCTGGAACAGGCAGCGGCAAATTCACGGCTGATAATTTCCGTTATGACTATATGGGAAATAAGCATGTTGGACGTTAAAAAGCGCATCCGCTTGCCGATGCCGATCGATGCCTGGGTGAAGGAAGCGATCAGCAAGACAAAAGTGCTGGTCGACCAGATTTCACTTGAAGTTGCCATTGACAGTAATAATTTACCCGGCGATTTTCACGGCGATCCGGCTGACCGGCTGATCGTGTCTACTGCCCGACTGCTCGATGCCCGTCTCGCCACGGCGGATCGCGAAATCTTAAAATATGCCAAACAGGGGTACGTGAAGGTGCTGTAATGAAAATCCGCAAAAAGTTGGGCACGCGCAGCGTACCCCTACGGGAAGAACGATAAAATTTTTGTAGGGGCACGGTACCCGTGCCCCATTACGGTGGCCTTATGAATTTCCTTCAAATTTTTCATTTAGCGGTCTTTGCCGTCCTGCTCATGCTGGCCGCCCGGCGCTTGCCCAAATTTGCCGTCGGCCGCCCGGTAGGCTTTCTCATGGTATTGTTCTTAGCCGCCTTGGTGGGCTTGATCGGCTTAAAACAGCTGCCGGTCGAACTCATGCCCAATATTGCCTATGGCAATGTCACTATTTTCATCGACGTGCGCGGTGGCATGCCGCCGCCGGAGATCGAACGGCTGGTAACCAAGCCCGTGGAAGAAGCTATGATGACTGTTTCCAAACTGCGGAACATCATTGCCTCTTCCAAAAAAAACCGGGCAGTTATCACCTTGGAGTTCGAGCCAGGGCTAAACATGAACTTGGCCACCCTGGAAGTCAGAGAGAAATTCCTGCGCATTAAAAACAAGCTGCCCAAGGAAATCGAACGCCCGGTTATTGCCCATTACGAGGAATCGGACGCGCCCGTGGTCATTGCAGCCTTGACCTCACCCCGGTTTGCCCCTGAAGAATTGCGGCGGGTCGTGGAAGAAAAGCTTAAAGAAAAGATTATCCGCACCGAGGGTGTGGCCAACGTAGAAATCGGCGGAGGCCGCGAACGGAAAATTTTGGTGGAATTGGACAAAGCCAAGCTGGTGGCCTTTAACCTGCCCATGAAAAAGATTGTGGCGATTTTAGAGCAAAACAACCTCAATTTGCGCGTGGGTGAAATGACCGAGTCTTCCCGGAACTTGGGGTTGCGGGCAGTCGGGGCGTTCGAAACAATCGAGGAAATCTGCGAGGTGGGAGTTGCGGTTTCTTCCAGCGGCGGTTTAGTCCGGCTCAAAGATTTAGGGGTGGTCAAAGACGACTATATGGAAGCTGAGTCGCTTTCGCGGTTGAACTCCAAAGCGGCCGTGACCTTGTACATCCAAAAAGAGAGCGCGGCCAACACCGTGCGTGTAGTGGACCGGGTGAAAAAAGTCTTGGAGGATTTTCGCGGTACCTTAGGCGGGGACATCCAGCTGTTGATTGTCTCAGACCAAGGCCGGACCATTGAAAACGCCATCCGCTCTGTAGAAATGACCATGTTTTTCGGGGTGGCATTGGTGGTGCTTATTTTAAGCTTGTTTTTAAGTGAAACTTTTTTCACCAAGGTTTTGTCCGGCACCTTGTTAATCTTCTTGCTCTTGGTTCTGGTTATTTTTTATGCACTGCATATCCCCTTGGAATCCAGTATGTGGATCGTGATCGCCCTGTTGCTGGGTTTAACCCTATTAGCGTTTAAAAGGGGAGACCTGCGTCCGGCGTTTGTGGTGGCAGCGTCCATACCCGTGTCCTTGCTGATTACCCTGGCTTGGATGTATTTTGAGAAAGTCTCCATCAACGTGATTTCGCTCTCGGGTTTGGTGTTGGGAACCGGTTTGCTGGTGGACAACTCCATTGTGGTGCTGGAAAATTTCGACCGCCTGCGGCGTAAACATCCGGCCGTGCCTGCCGGCGCGCAAGTGGAAAAAGCCGTACAGGAAGTCGTGGGTCCCATGCTGGGCGGTACGCTTACGACCATCGTAGTTTTTCTCCCCTTTACCATGTTGCAAAAACAGACCCAGTTGCTTTATGCAGGCATTGCCTTTACGGTCACAGCCACCTTGCTTTCATCGCTGTTTTCGGCAGTCACTTTGATCCCGGCGTTGGCTTCTCGTTTAAAAGAACCAAACGAGACCACAGATAAAGGCAAAGTCAAACCCCGTGTTTTCGCAGATTACGCAGATGTCGTAGATAAAAACAATAATAAAAGTATTTTTGGGTTTAACCCGGAAAAAATCTTCGCTTTTTATCTGAGACATCTGGGTAATCTGCGGATAAAAAGTCTTGGCTTTATGAATCATGCTCTGAGGCCTAGGGCTTTTTGGATAATCGGTGGAAGTATGCTGGTGATATTTTTGTTTTTGGTTTTAGGATGGCGTCTGCCTTGGGATACAGCCGCCTATCTTTTGGTTGTCCTTGGAGCTTTAGCGTTGGGATTGTTTTTGATGCGCCACTATACCTATCACTTGAAGTGGTTTTTAGGTCATAAAAAAATAATTCTAAGTTCTATTTTGGTGTTGTTTGCAGCGGCGGTTTTAATCTTTATTTACCGCCTGCCCAAGGACTTCATGGCCGCCTCCGAAGAGAGTGAGTTCGTGGTTTTTGTGGAG